>CAMBLS010000234.1 GCA_945868485.1 uncultured Lachnospiraceae bacterium
CACTTCTTCTACATTATTCAAATTCATATAGCGGTCTACATATTCCTGTCCTGTAAGATAAGTTCCGTTATCTGAAAAATAAGTGCTATATCTTGTTAAATAAGAACCTTCCGGAATAAAGGCTACACTTTCAACCTTTTCCGGATTGGGTACATAGGCATCATATCCTGTAAAATCATATCTGAAAACCATAAAGAATAACGCTGCAATGATACCACTGACAATGATATGGCTTTTTTTATGCAGGCAGCCTTTTAAATCAAACTCAAAAATAACCTGCATGATGGCACAGCCTATCACGAGAACCAGCAAAATGGTAAAGATCACATACCCAATACCATCCATAGATGATTGGGGTTCAAAATTGACAGTATCTCCTATCAGTGACCCGGCAAGCAGTGCAACCGGCACCACAAACAGCACCTTAATTGCAGGCTCTGTAAACCGAAATGCCATTGCTCTCCCAGCTGCCTCTGTCGGGCGTTTTAAATAACAAAGATAAGAAAGCACCAACAGAGCCGTCCCAAAAATCAATAGTCCAATAAAATATTTAAACGCTCCCGCATCCCCTCTGTTCAACCCGTCCACCAGATAAGCATACATACTGAAGGGAGAAAGAACCGGTGTTACATCATCCCCATAGTAGCTATAATATCGGAAGAAAGTTTCCTTATAATCCTGAAGCACCAGTCTTACAACAATCTCATACAAGCTGAACACCAGAACACCACATCCTGTAATCACAATATTTCCGGTTAACATTACTGCAAGAAGCACCATGTGATATACGCCCAGATAGAAAAGCAAATGGACTCCAAACGCAGTGAACGCTGAACGGATTACAGCTCCGTTTACTGCTCCGTTTCCCGCAGCAATGATAATACTGATACACAGTCCTGCAAGGTAGGGAAGAATATAGAGGAGAATACCGTTGAACCAGATAATCAGGAAACGTTTTTTTCTTTTCACCGGCATTCCCATATAAAAATCAATTTTCTTTCTGCTGTAAAGATAAGAAAATCCCTGAATGGCACTAAACAGGGCAATTCCTGTTGTCATAAGCATAATGACCCATGAGAATCCAAGTGCATTCTGCATTTCACCAATCAAACTGTTGTAAAGAACCTGATCAGCTAATTCTATTCCATAATTCTTTGCAATCCATTCCACACTGTTATAAACCTTCTCAATGCACAATGCCACATAAACAGGAAAAATAAGCACAAAGGCAAGGATAGAAACTGCCCATACCCATAAACGTCTTTTATTATTTTCTTTCACATTAGCCAAGAATGAGTTTTTTGACATCATATCCTACTACCTCCGTTTCACTGATAAAAATTTCCTCAAGGGAAAGTGGCAATGCTTCAAAAAATACCGTGTTTGCCGTTGCAAAGATTGCCAGTATCTCTGCTTTATTTCCACGTACCGTCAAAACATTGAGAGAACCTCTCTTTTCATTCTTCATAATGTCAAGGGATGCGATAACCTTCGCCTCGTCTTCTATGGTCTTAAAGACACACTGTACTTTTTGGATATTACATTTCATATCCTCTAAATCCTTTGACAAGAGCACACCTCCCTTGTGCAAAAGTCCTACATGGTCACAGATATCCTCCAACTCCCTCAAATTGTGAGAGGCAATCACCGGAGTCATGCCACGGCGTTCCATTTCTCCTGCAAAAATACTCTTAATCCCCTGACGCATCACCGGATCAAGTCCATCAAAAGTTTCATCACACAGAAGGTATTTGGCTCCACTACAGACTCCACAGATTAAAGCCAGCTGTTTTTTCATTCCTTTGGAATATGTGTTAATCTTTCTTTTTTTATTTAACCCGAAATTTATCAGATAATTGTAAAAATCATCCACCGCAAATTCCGGATAGATACAGGTAAGATATTTCTGCATGTCTACTGCATTGCTGTTGGCAAAAAAGTATGGTTCATCTGCGATAAAGTAAATATTCCGTTTGGCTTCCATATTATCAAATACTGGTAGCCCATCAATGGCAATTTCTCCCTGCTCCGGTTCTAATACTCCTGCCACCATCCTAAGTACAGTACTTTTCCCTGCTCCATTGGTTCCAATCAACCCAAACACCGTATTTTCCTTGATTGTAACACTTACATTATCTACTGCCTTAATCTTGTCAAAAGATTTGGTCACGTTTCTGATTTCAATCATTGGCTTCTCCCCCTTTAATAATTCGAATTATCTCTTCCTCTGTAATGCCTACATCAAAGGCCGTCTTACAGATGGACTTAAGCTCTGCAAAAATTTCTTCTCTGTATCTTGTAAGCAGATGACTGCTGTCCGAAACAAAGTTTCCCTTTCCTTTTACCGTATAAATATAGCCCTGACGTTCCAGTTCTGCGTAGGCACGCTGAATGGTGTTTGGATTAATGGACAGTTCCACTGCAAGATTTCTTACTGATGGCATCTTATCATCGGGACGCAACACGCCACGAAGAATCAATGTCTTAAATTTCTCCACCACCTGCTCATAGATTGGTCTGGTATCTCTGTAATCTATGTGAATCATACGTTTTCCTTTCTACTACAAATACCCTGAATTTGTGTATTTAGTGTACTAACATTATTAGTACACTTATTCTATATTGAAACTATATTATTGTCAATGGTTTTCACCTCTGTTTCTAAAATTTTAAGTTCTGTACTAAGGATAAGTTTTTTGTACATCCCCACAAAACAGTGGTATACTTAAATACATATTGACTAATCGAAGGAGGCTCTGTCATGGGTTCAATCTGGGGAACATTAAGTGGAAACATTATTGGAACGCTCTATTTTCTCTACTTTCAACTAATTGGATTTTTACTGATTAACTCTATTTTTTCTCAAAAGGACAGAATTACCCGTGTTCTGGTAGGAAGTGTCAGCGGCATGGTGTTATTGCAATGGACACCAGCTTTATTTGCATTCTTCTTTGGTTTTTCCATCACAGCACACGTCATGGCTGCATTATTTTGTGGAATTCCATCAGTATTTCTTTTTTTAAAGAAAGCACCCCATAGAAGTATCCAGCTTCCTTCTTTTCAGAGCATAAAATCATTCGCTGCCAGGTATCGCATTTTTCTTATTTTGTGCAGTTTCACTTTTATTTTATTCTGTATGATGCTTTCCTCTCACACAATTCCGGTTGCCGAGGATGGCATACACACGGGACAGTGTACCTACGGGGATATGAATCTGCATCTTGGCATTATTACCAGCCTTGTAAGACAGCAGACGTTTCCTCCTTTCTACTCAATTTCTCCCGATGCTAAATTAAGCTATCCTTTTCTTTGCGACAGTATTTCTTCCAGCATTTATATCTGGGGAGCTTCTTTAAGATATGCTTACATGCTGCCAATGTATCTTGCCTTCCTGCAGGTTATGACCGGCTTTTACTGCATTGCCTACAGCTGGCTGAAAAAAGTCGAAAAAGCCAGTCTGGCATGGTATCTATTCTTCTATAATGGGGGACTGGGATTTGTTTATTTTTTTGATTGGGCACAGGAACGCCCTTACAGGTTTGGAGATATTTTTACAGAATTTTATGAAACACCCACTAATTTAATCAACAATAACATTCGATGGGTTAATATTGTGGTAGATATGCTTCTACCACAACGTGCCACGCTTTTTGGATATGCAGTCCTTTTTACCTGCATCTGGCTGTTGTGGAGATGTGTCTATCAAAACGAAAAGGAGCTTTTCCCTGTAGCTGCAATGCTCACCGCTGCACTGCCTATGATTCATACGCATTCTTTCCTAGCAATGGCATTGATCAGCGCTGCATGGCTCCTGATGGATCTATGCCGACAGACGGGCATTCAATTTGCAAAGAAGCGCCC
>CAMBLS010000235.1 GCA_945868485.1 uncultured Lachnospiraceae bacterium
AATTATTATCAGTCAGAAGTTAACTATGATATGAAGGGAGGATTTTAATGTCGGTAAGTAAAGATACAGGTAAAGGAACTTGGACGGTTTATGCCAGATACACAGACTGGCAGGGGAAAGTGAAGATACTTCACAAAAGAGGTTTTAAGACCAAGAGAGAAGCCTTGGAATATGAGAGGGAATATCTCTTAAAGAAAGTAAAGGATGTAAATATGGGATTTGGCCAGTTTGTGGATAGCTATTTGGAGGATTTAAAGCCAAGGCTCAAATACAACACCTATCTGACCAAGGAGCATATTATTAGGACGAAGATATTACCGTATTTTGAAGAAAAAGCACTGGCAGATATTTGTACATCGGATATTATGCAGTGGCAGAATGAAATACTGCAAATGCGTGATGATGACGGAAAGGGATATTCCCCCACTTACTTAAAGACAATCTCTGCGCAGATGAGCGCCATCTTCAATCATGCTACCAGATATTATGATTTGAAGGACAATCCTTGTCAGAAGGTAGGCAATATGGGAAAGAAGAAAGCAAAGGAAATGCTGTTCTGGACTAGGGACGAGTTCTTCCGATTCATTGAAACCATGAAAAGTAAGCCAATGTCCTATTATGCATTCGAGTTGTTATTTTGGACCGGTATCCGTGAGGGAGAGCTGCTTGCACTTACAAGGGAAGATGTGGACTTGGAGAAGAAAATTCTCCATATTAGAAAGTCTTATCAGAGACTAGAGAGAAAGGATGTTATCACGGAGCCGAAGACGGAAAAGAGTAATCGTGACATTAATCTGCCGGATTTCTTATGTGAGGAGTTGGAGGACTATTTCGGGATGTTGTACAAGTGTAACGGTGATATCAGGTTATTTGAGGTTTCTAAACAATATTTGCATCATGAGATGAGTAGAGGATGTAAGGAATCTGGGGTTAAGAGAATTAGAATTCACGATTTGAGACATTCGCACGTAGCGTACTTGATCGAGCTTGGGTTCTCACCGGTGGAGATTGCAGAACGACTGGGTCACGAAAGTATTTCTGTGACCTATACATATTCGCATCTGTATCCGTCCAAACAGAAAAGTTTGGCAGATAAGCTGAATGAAGATAGGGTAAATGCTTTGAAACAGAAAAAAGAGGATGAAGAAAATGAGTAGAATTTATAAACGTAACAATTTGATTACGGGTGTGATTCCAAAAAAGAAAGATGAACATGCACGCAGAAGAAATGTAATTATCAATAACCGCGTGACACCGGAGGACAGAGATATAATTTACAAGCGTATCGAGTTATCTGGGCTGACGATACAGGACTATATCACGGAATGTTGTAAGTATAGTAGGGTAACTGCAGTGGGAAATGTGAAAACCTTTGATGCTATCCGAAGAGAGATGAAGGTAATTGATGAACACCTTTGTCAGGTGCAGAGAGCCGATGAACTGGACTTACAGGTGTTGGAATCACTTCGGGCAATATTGGAGATATTAAACGGATTTTATGAAGCGGAGGAAGCGTAAATTATGGGAAGTACAATTATTGGAATTGACCATGGATACAAAAATATGAAGAGTGCAAATGCTATGTTTGCTACAAGATTATCTCGTCTGGATAGTAAGCCGGACGAGATGCAGATGGATGGAGTTGTGGAGTATGAGAGAGTCTATTACACCATATATGGAAGCCCCCTTGTGGCGGTTAATAATCATATTAAGAGCGAGAGTGAGGAGTATTATATTCTGACCGTGGCATCTTTGGGAGAGGAGTTTCGTGCAAGAGGCATTCAGCCCGGACCGAACAAGATTCATGTGAGACTGGGCTGCGGGTTGCCGCAGAAGTGGTATGACAGACAGAAAGAGTCCTTTAAGGCGATGCTTTGGAAGAACAAGGAGCTTAGGTTCTCCTACTGCGGTAATACCTATAATGTTGTCATTGATAATGTGACCGTTTATATGCAAGGATTTGCTGCATTGCCGGTACTGGAATGTATTACACAAAAATCAGAGTATGTGGTGCTGGTGGATATCGGTGGAGAGACGGTTGATGTGATTGTCTGCGAAGGATTTCATCCGCTTCTTGATAAATGCAGGATTGACACAAGGGCAACGATAGCGCTGCTAAAGGATATTGATTCGGAGCTACAGAGTGAGTTGGGAGAAACTATTCCGGAGCAGGATATTATCAAATATATCTGCAGGGGAAGTAAGGATGTGGCTCCCAATAATCCCTATGAAGAGATTATGCAGAGATGTCTTTGCAGATATGCAGATTATATTTTTACCAGACTTAAGGAATGGGGAGTGAACACCAACTACACCACAATTTGCTTCTTGGGTGGTGGAGGCAGGATTATACAGTCTTTTGGCAACTATGGTAGCAATATTCATTTCTGTGATGATATGAAAATCAATGCAAAGGGATATGAATTCTTGGAAACAACATTAGCAATGAAACAGAGGGAGAACCATGAAAAAGGGTGACGATTTCTTCCGGGTTACATTTAATCGTAATTCGGAAGAGATACAAAAATTTGAGAGAAATATATCTGAATACACCAAGAGAAGCGGTATCAGAAGACCTGTACTGATTGCAGCTGTTTGCAATTGTTTTATCGAAAATGGCATGGAATTGTCTGTAGTGGGTGGTAGGATTGCGGTAAAAGAAATTGTACCGCAGATGCAGAGTGTAGCAGACAATTCTTTACCTATCGTAGCATATACAGAACCCGAAGCAGAACCTGTAAATGCACCGGCGATTTCTGCATCGGATTCTGATGAAATGCTACGAGCGATGGGCTTGATATGAAGACTAAGGTATACCTCAGGTAATCCCACATCATGGAAATGTGAAAGCGGGAATACCCCAAGGTATACCTTTTCTTGTTAGCGACCCCATCGCAAGACCACTATCATCTGGCGCAGGGAAATCCACTTTCCAGAGCGCTCAGATAGAAAAGAAAATCCCGGACTGGTATTTTCTTTTCATCATCGCACTTCTGTCAAGTGGTTACGATTGTGGCAGATGATAGGCAAGTTTCGCAAAATGGCAAGCCATATTTGCACCGGACCAGCGGTGGCGCTGTTCCTAAACTTGCAAGGGAGTGCTACTCCCTTTGAACCTACGGCGAGAGTTTCACTCTCTGCACACTGGAGCACACAGATAGTACGGCTGGAATTACAGAGCGTCCACCGGAAGTTCTTCCATCCCATCCATCCTATCAGTTAGAGGCTTTGCCTCTGCACTCCACCAAAAGGTTTCGCACCTTTTGGATTACCGCGAACGCGATCTACGAAAGGAGCAGAAAATTATGCGTAAAAGAAATAGAAGCATATCCATCCGAGTATCGGAGCAGGAATATGAAGCAATACAGAAAAAGATACAGTCGAGCCAGCAGACTCAGCAGTCCTTTATCTTAAATGCAATTGAAGGAGCTGCTATTCTGACAGCTAAGGATAGCAAGCTACTAAAGGATATCAGTATGCAATTGGCGGATTTATTAAAGCAGATAAAGGGTATAGCGGTAAATATTAACCAGCTGGCATACAAGGCGAATGCTTATGGTGAACTTTCTGCTGAACGTCAGCTTAAGGAATACAGTTTGCAAACGGAAAAGTTACGGAAGGAGGCAGATGAGATATGGCGATTAATAAGACAATCAATAAGTCAACAAAGACACACGGAGCCATGAGAAACTGCATGGAGTATGTTTTGCGTGATAACAAAATAAATTCTTCTTTGGTGTATGTAAGCGGACCTTTTGATGCGGAGGAAATCACTTACGATACCGTGTATAATGGTCCCAAAAATTTAGACCAGCACTTTATTTTTTAAGCGTGCATGATA
>CAMBLS010000236.1 GCA_945868485.1 uncultured Lachnospiraceae bacterium
CTGTCAACTCACAGGAATACCCTGAACTTTTTGATGAGCAGGATATGTTTCCGGAAGTTAAAACCTATATGACGGGAACCATGTTTGATGAGGTCTATCATGGACGCACTGCTTATGAATTTCTCCACGGTCTTACCACCTACGAGACCACGCATCCTCACCTGGGAAAAATTTTAATTTCTCTTGGTGTAGCAATCTTTGGCATGACTCCATTTGGATGGCGTTTTATGCCTGTTATCTTCGGTATCATGATTCTGCCGCTGATGTACCTTTTTGCAAAAAAAATGTTCCGCAGTACCTTTATTGCAACTGCGACTACCATCCTTCTTGCCTTTGACTGTATGCACTACACATTATCAAGAATTGCTACCATTGATATTTTTGCAGCATTTTTTATTCTGTTGATGTTCTATTACATGTATGATTATTTTTTTAAGGATTCTGTTTACCGTCGTTGCGACGCTTCACTGCAGTCCAAATTTCCACCCAGGGAGGTTTACCTTCCCCTTGCCTTAAGCGGTATCAGTATGGCTTTGGGAATTGCCACCAAATGGACGGGTGTGTATGCAGGCATGGGATTATGTATCCTTTTCTTCTGGTATACGCTGAGTCATTTTCCTAAAGGGCAGGTTCTCCGTCTGTTTGGCTTCTGTTGCCTGTTCTTTATTGCCATTCCTTTGCTTGTTTATGTCCTCTGTTTCATTCCGGTAGTAGGCTACACAGAGTACAACGGATTAATTGACAAGGTTATTCAGGGCACTAAGTACATGTTCGACTATCACGCCAATCTGGTTGCCGAGCATTACTACAGTTCACCCTTCTATGAATGGCCAATTATCTGGATGCCTCTTCTAGATGCAAATGACATGGTAAATGCAACCGATGTAAGCGCCATCAGCTGTATGGGAAACCCTGCCATCTGGTGGGTCGGCATTCCCTGTGAGCTTTATGCCTTTTTCCGCTGGATCATTAAGAGGGATAAAAGAGCCGGTTTCCTGTGCATTTCCTACCTTGCCCAGTATATTCCCTGGATGTCCATCAGCAGGATTACCTTTATCTACCACTATTTTCCTGCAATCCTGTTTGTAATACTCATGATGGGATATACCATGCAGCACATCAGGGAAGATTTTTCATGGGGTAAAAAAGCGATTACCATCTATCTGGCAATCGCTGTCATATGCTTTTTCTTATTTTTCCCAGTCATCTCAGGGCTGCCTGTAAACAAAGAATACGGGCTGCATCTGCGCTGGTTGAAGGATTGGATTTTAGTGCTGTAAATTTTTGAATCCGGCAGCGTACTTTGATGCTATGACTGTAACAGTTTTTGTAATTTTGTGAACCCAGCAGTCACAAATACTTATAGACTGTCCTATGCGAAAACTCAAAGTCCCGAACAATCCATTGACATATGCCTTTGCAAAATCTCTTGTAAAAAATCAAGCAGCATATTTTAGAATATGTACAGCCAAATTTAACTGTTTGAGCATCAGCGAGTTTTTAAATTTGGCTGTTAATCACATTTCTAAAATATGCTGCTTAGATTTTTATTAAGAGTTTTGCAGGCAAGGAAAGGATTGTCGGGACTTTTCAGACAATCGCTTCGGACAGCAGTATTATTGTGACTGCTGTTTCTACAAAATTTAACAAAAGCTGTTACAAAGTACATAGCATCAAAGTACGCTGCCGGATTCAAAACCTACAAACTGTTCCTCACAATCTGATGGTACAGATCATAGCCCACATACACAATTAATCCCAGCAGCCCAATGGCTACATACTGTATGAGTACAATGTGCACTGCAATCAAGTAAGGCATGAAACTGAGTACGGAGACAAGCATAAAGCCACAGGCTACAGGCATTTTTTTCACATTCAATGTTCCATAAATGATTGCCAGAAGGTCAATCAGGAAGCCATATCTGTCATGCATATGGGGCAGCGAATATACAATCAATGCAACGGTAAATAACGCCAACGTGATTAGTAGTTCATCGGTCAGCTTTATATCTTTGGCATAAAAATAGTAGGCAATACATCCCAGGATGATAATTGTCATAAAGGTGCCTGCACCACTTAACTCTGTGGCGTGGCGCATATCCGGCATTGCCTCTCCCAAAAGAGCATAGATGTTAGGATATTCCAACGTCCCCCATGGATAGGTTCCCGCCTGATCAAAATAGATGGTCATTAGTTCCTTAAAATCCCGTCCAAATAACCACGCAGGCAATGCGCTGACTACATAAATAATTGGAATCCACACAAAATCCCTTAGTTTGATGGTCTTTTTTTTCAACCACAGAATAATCAGAAAGGGAACGATAAAAAGCGCCTGTAATTTGAATGCAAAGGAAATCCCCACTAAAATCAGGCATCCTCTGCTGTTATTTTTAAAAAGGTAATAGATTGCAAACAAGATAAATGTGGTGTAAATAATATCACACTGACACCAGTATGCGCTGTCCAGAATCACCGTAGGCGACAAAAGCAAAATTGCCATACCCATAATGGATTTTCTCACCTTGCCTGTAATCTGATAAATGATTAAAAATACTGCTATGGAAGCCAGATAGTCAAAGAAAACCGATACTAGCTTAAGCCCATAAAGATCATTATCCGTCAGATAAGAAACCAGACACATGAGATACATATAGGGAGAAGAATAGTTGGAAATCTGCCATCCAAGAGACCTAAATCCGCCCCCATCTCGAATCTGTTTCATCCAATCCTCAAGGAATCCCCAGTAATCAGCAGATTCAATGGGCATCAGTTTCCATCTGACCATAAAGGCAAATGCAAACAGACACCCAATGAATGCCAGGTCAACTATTTTAAATTTTATTTTTCCAAAAAATACTTCATGCTGCATTACTTTGTCAATGATACGTTCCTGCATCGCCTTACCTCTTTCCACTAATGACTTATTGTATCATTAACACCATGAAAATTCCAGCACTAATCCCGAAAACATTATTCTCTATAGGCAGTATCAGCTACAACGAAATCCGGTACCTGATCTTTGACGAAACAATAAGAGGCAGACACTCCATAAGCTCTGTTCATTTCACTGTCAGCCTTAAAGTAAACTGTTACCAGATAGTTACCATCCTGCAGGATGCCGCCATCCCAACGGTAGCTGTCCATAATCATTTCCTGGGGATAGACAACATCTGCAATTCTTGCTATATCATCAGGATTGCTATAGGATTTATAAACCCGTGTATCAATCTCAAATTCCCCATAGATTTCTCTTGTCTGGGTTTCGTAGTATTCATCTGTAGCTTCCGGTATTCCCACAATTCCTACATTTACAAGCTCTGCTGCCCCTACTACAGTGCTTTGCTTTTCTGTCAGTCTTTCACAAATCTCATAATTATAATTGGAAACCTGTATTCTTTCCACATCCTCTGCGTTCAGCTGAAATTCCTTATAATACCCATGTTCTTTAAGCCACGCAATACTCTCTCTACAGAAGGGATAAATACTAATCTCCTCATACCAGGTTCTGGTTCTTCTTGGCTCTATGGTTTCTTCAATGTTAATCTGAAGCACAGATACCGGCAGACTTTTCTTCACCTGACTGAAGGTCACTTCCTCCATATCTCTCCGATAACATTCCAAAAAGCTGACTGCATCAGACTGGTTCATCTGCTCTCTATAGACAGTATTGCCATAAGTAATCAAAACTTTGCGTTTACTTCCTTCATCTGACAACATCCTCTCAAGGTTTTGAGATACACCCGGCAGGTATCCTTCTTTAAACTCTTTAGAGCCCATAATGGTATCCAACAGCTGCACTGTTCTTTCCTCGTTTACATTCACCCACAAC
>CAMBLS010000237.1 GCA_945868485.1 uncultured Lachnospiraceae bacterium
AAGGCATAATGACACACTAAGCACAATATACAATCCCCCACTCCCTATTCTGCCTTTTTCAAATAAGCTCCATGTCTCCAGCGAAAAGGTTGAAAATGTAGTAAAGCCTCCGCACACTCCTGTTTTCCAAAATAGTACCTTATTTTCACCGTATCCGTTTCTGGTACTGATGCCCACAATAAACCCTATCAGCATTGCTCCCAGTATGTTGGTAACCAGTGTTAAGACAGGAAAATCTGTCCTGCTGGGAATAAGGCTTATTCCATAACGTGCCATTGCACCTAAAGCACCACCCAATCCTACCATAATAAATCTAATCATCACGTTTTATTCCTTCATTTGTTCTATTATGTAGTTAATTTTACATATATTGATGGTATCATGCCTTTGTTTTTATTGCAATTATTTCACCCATCCCTTATCTTGAATATATGGTGGTCTATCATTACCACACTAAGCCTAATCTTATGGGAGAGAATATAAAATGGACATACATTCTTTGAAGGAAAACGCCCGACACGGCACAGTAAGTTTTCCATTGGCTTTATATGAATGGCATGGCTCAAATGACTGGAAGGTTCCCCTTCACTGGCATGATGAAATGGAGCTTGTATATTTTGAAAAAGGAACTTTTCCCGCCTGGATCAACACCAGAGAGCTCATGATAGAAGCACCTGCTATTATGTGTATCCATCCGGGAGAGCTTCACTCCTTTCTTCTTCCTTCATGTTCTGTGGAAAGCGCTGTTGTTTTTAACCTGAATATCTTAAGCTTTGAACATTATGATGCAATTCAGGCTAAGCTTATAAGACCCCTTATGGATGGAAGGCTAAAAATGCCGCTTTTCGTAGAACATACCAGCCCTGTTTTTTCTTACATTAAGGGCTACTACCAAGACATTACACAAAAGCTTCAAAAGATGAATGTCTGCTCTCCTGAAAACGATATAGAGAAAAATTCTGCATATTTGCAGATCAAATCCCTGCTATATGATATGCTTGCCACATTGTATAAAAGTAACTGTCTCATACACATCAAGGATACCGGCAACGAGAACGAACACCAGATTGAAAATCTGAAGAAAGTTTTGTTGTACATTAATGAAAACTATTCTTCTCCTATTCGATTGGATGATCTGGCATTATTAATTAATCTGAACGCTCAATACTTTTGCAGATATTTTAAAGAAAATATCGGAAAAACAGTAACAGAGTATATCAATGAAATCCGTATCGAAAAGGCTGCGGAGGCTCTAGTGGAAACAAATGATAAGATTATCAACATTGCACAGGATGCCGGTTTCGACAACATCGGCTATTTTATTCGCAGATTCAAAAAGGAAAAGGGGCTCACACCAACCGAATACCGGAAAAGAGCATCCTCAGATCAGCAAGAAAAAGTCAAAATAGTGTAATAAATCAGTCAAATATAAGTAAGAAAACCTCCCTTTAAGATAATATAATATAAGTATGCTAGCAGATATTATATTGAATGATTTCTTAGAATACACAGGGAGGTTTTTCTTATGACCAAAAAATGGTGGCATGACAAAGTTGCATATCAAATTTATCCCAAAAGCTTTTTTGATACAAACGGAGACGGTATCGGGGATTTAAAGGGCGTTATCAGCAAGCTTGATTATTTAAAGGAGCTGGGCGTAGACATCATCTGGCTTTCTCCTATTTACCAGTCCCCATTCGTAGATCAGGGCTATGACATTTCAGATTATTACAGGATTGATGAAACCTTCGGCACTATGGAGGACTTTGATACTCTGCTTGCTGAAGCCAAAAAAAGAAACATGTATATCGTCATGGATCTTGTTATTAATCATTGCTCTGACCAGCACCAGTGGTTTCAGAAAGCACTGAAAGATCCTGAAGGAGAGTATGGCGATTACTTCTATTTCCGTAAGGGAACTAATGGTAACCCTCCCAGCAACTATCGTTCCTATTTTGGTGGAAGTGCCTGGGAAAAGGTGCCCGGCACCGACTATTACTACCTCCATATGTTTGCAAAGGAACAGCCGGATTTAAACTGGAATAATCCCAAGCTCTTAAATGAGCTGTACACCATGATTAACTGGTGGCTTGAAAAGGGTGTTGCAGGCTTTAGAATTGACGCAATCATTAATATCAAAAAGGATTTATCCTTCCAGAGCTTTCCGCCGGACGGACCTGACGGTCTTGCAAGCGTATGGCGTATGGTAGAAAGTGTAAATGGTGTGGGAGATTTACTGGAAGACTTAAAAAAGAATACCTTCGAAAAATATCAGGCATTTACCGTAGCGGAAGTCTTTAATATGAAAAAGGATGAACTGATTGAGTTTGTAGGGGAAAACGGACACTTTTCCACCATGTTTGATTTCTCTGCCCATTCCCTGTCCTTCGGCGAACATGGCTGGTATGACAGCAATCCCATTCAATTTGAGGATTTCAGAAAGGTTTTATTCCATTCCCAGCTGGAATGTCAAGATGTGGGCTTCCTTGCAAACATCATTGAAAATCACGATGAACCAAGAGGTGTGAACCGTTATCTGCCGGATTATGCACAGAATCAAGACGGTACTAAGATGCTTGGAACCATCAGCGTCCTGCTGCGTGGACTTCCCTTCCTCTATCAGGGACAGGAAATCGGCATGCAGAACTGCCCCATAGATTCCATCGAAGATTACAATGACATCAACACCCATGGCGAATACCAGATGGCTTTGGATGCCGGATTTACCGAAGAAGATGCCCTGCAGGTCTGCTACATCAACAGCCGCGATAATGCAAGAACTCCTATGCAGTGGGATGACACCGTAAATGGCGGTTTTACCTCAGGCAAGCCCTGGCTTAAGGTCAATCCCAACTACAAGGAACTTAATGTAAAAACTGAGCTTGGGGATGAGAACTCTGTTCTTTCTTATTACAAAAAGCTGATTGCACTCCGTAAGTCAGAAAACTACAAAGAGGTATTTACCTACGGAACTTTTGTTCCTATTTTTGAAAATGAGCCGGATATTTTTGCATATGAAAGAAGGCTGGATAATCAGTCTGTTATCGTCCTTGCAAACTTCGGCAAAGAAGCAAAAACTCTGGTACTGGATCAGATTGCAGACCGCCCTGTTCTCCTTACTAATCAGCCGGATGTGCAGATTGCGGACAATCAGATTACCCTGAAATCCTGTCAGGTCATTGTGGCAGGAACAACGGAATAGTGTTTAGGGGAAAACAGCATTTACACTGTCTGTTTTCCCCCTCCAAAAAACTAAACTATTTTTTTAAACAATCCATGTTTATTACAATATGCATACACAATCCCATGCCCCTTCTTTCTAAACCTTACAGAGATATCCTGCTCAGGGTACAGCTTGATTATCTCTACGTCATTGACTGTTATATAGGCAATAAATGATATATAATGTGTTTTACTCATGGTATGGTTGATAGTTACAGAATACTCATCGTCCACTGTTTCAGCTGTAATCATATGCTCATCATCACTTTCTTCTGCATCCTGTTCAGGCAGTGTAATTCCACAGCAGGAAAAGCTTCCTTGTCCCACAGAAGTAATAATATTTCCACAAACCGGACAAACATAAAAATGTGTTTTTCTCATATTTGCTGCCTGGTTTTCATTTTCCCGATAGTCGCCTGTCAAAAGTTCAGCAATTGAAGTTCCCAACGCCTCGGCCAAATCCTCAATGATTCCAATATCCGGAAGTCCCTTATCCGTTTCCCATTTTGAAACTGTCTTATCACTCACATTAATTTTCTCTGCAAGCTCCTTTTGAGTAAGCCTTCTTCTTTCCCTAAGCTCTTTTATTGTCTTTCCTGTTA
>CAMBLS010000238.1 GCA_945868485.1 uncultured Lachnospiraceae bacterium
TGTCTCCTGATCCATACCAGCTTCTTTCATATCATCCATCATGATACGTTTCATGACCTCGCCCATAGAAGCAACCGTAGCTGGAAAGAGAATTGGAGAGCTTTTCATCGCATCTTCATGGAGCTGTTCCTGTGTAATACCATACATATCCATCAGATGATTATTGACTATGGTAGAAGCAATGCCTGCGTCGTCATCCATGCTGACAGCGATATGATATGTAATCGCTAAATCCTCACGAAGCATATGTGGGGCATCCTGCAGCATTTCCTGATTTTTCTCAGCATTGCTTACTCGGATGAAAAGCTTATGCTTTGTAGTATCATAATCCGTGATGCGTAAGGAATCCACCTCAAAGCCTTCTGGTTGCATCTGAACCATAGCTGCAGCCTGTGTTACCGCCTCAACCAAGGAAATGTGATCGGAATCGTAAGCGTCATAGAGTGCTTCCAGATTGATGGTAGGCACTGCCACCTGATTTTCTTTGCGAACCACAAGTCCGGTATACTGTTCATTCAGTTTTTTATGCTGTACAAGCTCCACTGTTGCGTCTTTAAAATCACTAGGAAGAAATTCCTTGATCATATCCTGAATTGATTCTGTAAAAGATTTAAAATCCATAAAACTACCTCGTTCTTTCTTTTATTTCTTTGTTTTTGAGTTACTATTCTTTGGAAATTCCAAAGAGAAATTTGACCTTCCATCCTTAAACTCCACCAATAGATCTGCTTCAAAATACATATCCTTTTTTCTGGAATACAAGTCCTTCATATGAGCTCTTCCATGTGCCAGAAGTGCCACCGCTGTTGCAGTATCTATAGTCTTTTTCATCGTTTCCAGATACCGGTTGTCCTTCCAGAGAGAGAATCTGCATTCCCGATTGGAGCAATAGAAGTTCTTCTTTCCCTCAAACACAGGACTGCCACAGATTGGACAGTTTCCAATGCTCTTGTGATTGGAAAATCGAGTTGTTTCTTCCGGTGGAAGTTCTTCCAGACCATTTAAGATCATGGATAACAAATTGCAGATTCCCCGAAGAAACATCTCCGAATCTATCTGTCCTTTTTCCATTTGCAATAACTGGTTTTCCCACTCTGCAGTCATACTGGCAGATTGTAAACACTCCGGCATCACACTGATCAATGCCTTGCCATCCTCTGTGACAGTGAGCGTTTTTCCTTTTCTTTCGATGTATTTATCAGAGACAAGTTTTTCGATGATTCCGGCACGGGTCGCAGAAGTACCAAGTCCTTTTTTCTCGGTATCTTCATCGAATTCTTTGTTCCCAGCTGTTTCCATCGCATGAAGCAAAAGATCCTCATTAAATGCTTTTGGCGGAGAAGTAAAATGCTCTGTTTTCTCTACAGTGACCTTGTAATAGGTTTTGCCCTCTGTCACATTCGGAAATTCTTTTGTTGCGACAGCATCCATATCCTGTATAGCAAGACGATCTTTGTTTTTAAAACATTCTTCATACAGCTTCCAGCCATGCTGTTTGATTCTCTTACCACTGGCTGAAAAATACTCGCCTTCACAAATCACATCAGCATGAATCTCCGTAAAGATATGCTCTGTATCCGTAGCTGCTAAAAGCCGGATCGCTACCATGAATAAAATCTTTTCGTCAGATTCTTTCAAATCACGAATCGCATTGCCATCCAGTTCCATCGTCGGAATAATGGCATGATGATCCGATACCTTGGCATTATTCATGACCTTCTTCATATCTGGTTTTGTCGGCTCCTCAAATGGACCAAGAACCTGATATACTTCATGAATTCTACGAACCACACTTTTTCCTGTGCTTTCCATATCCTCTGTCAAATACTGGCTGTCTGTTCTTGGATAAGTAATCAGCTTTGCTTCATAAAGGGATTGGGCTGCATCCAGTGTCTGCTTTGCTGTCATGCCATAGATACGGTTTGCATCTCTCTGGAGAGAAGTAAGGTCATACAGTTTTGGCGGTTTGACACGTTTTTCTTTCTCCGATAGGGATACAACCGATGCATCTTTCCCATCACATTTACAAAGCAACTGATCCGCTTCTCGTTCGTCAAAGATTTTTTCTCTGACTGCTTTCATGCCATCACAGTCCAGTTCCACGTTGAAATACTTCTGTTTTTTAAAGTTTTTAATCTGATTGTCTCTCTCAACCAGCATGGCTAAAGTCGGTGTCTGCACACGCCCCACAGTAAGCCTCTTATAATATTTTGAAGTGAAAGCTCTTGTTGCGTTCATACCGATCAACCAGTCTGCTTGCGCTCTGCACACAGCGGCATTCGCCAAGTTACGATATTCTTCGCCATCTTTCAGGTGTTCAAATCCATCCAGAATAGCAGAATCTTCCAGAGAACTGATCCACAGACGCTTTACCGGCAGTTTGCTTCTGGACAAGTCATAGACATGCTTGAAGATAAGTTCTCCTTCACGACCTGCATCGCAAGCATTTACCACATAGTCCATTCCCGGCTGATTCAATAGCTGTTTTAAAATATAAAACTGGTCCTTTTTATCTTTGGATACTTCCACCTTCCAGGAAGTTGGAATAATGGGAAGATCCTCAAAGTTCCAATTTTTGTAGCGTTCATCGTATCGTTCCGGATAAGCATATCCGGCAAGATGACCTAAGCACCAACTCACAATACAGTCATCCCCTTCCAGATAACCCTCTTTTCGTTCATTCGCACCGATCACCTGTGCAATGCTTCTCGCCACACTCGGTTTTTCTGCAATTACTAAATACATGTCTTACCTCCAAAAAGACCGGCTACAGAATCTGCAACCGGTCCAAAATATCTATATCAATGCCACTGTCTATCCCCTCAGTGGCACAATTTTAATTATCGAAATCTTCGGATTCCTGATCCTCTTCAAATGAATCGGATTCACCAATCATCTCGATACCTTCGTCATCACCATCATCCTCATCTTTTTTTGGCTTGATGAATTTTATATATCCATAAGCACCTACACCAAGGATTGCTACTGCGAAGATTGCTACAAGTGCTCCCAGATTAGAAGCAGTCCCTTCTTTTTCCGGACTCTCTGTCACAGGTTGTTCCGTCTGCTCTGTATGTGTATTCTCATCAATCACAACCTCTGGTGTTACATCCACGATAGTAGATGCAGAAGTATCTTCCTCTAAGAATTCCTTCAGATCATTTTCATCAATCTGAGACAACATATACACGTTATCCACATTTGCAGATCGGTCAATGATCACATAGAAGGTATTATTATTCTTCGTTGTGATAGTAAGAAATTCCTTATTCTTACTGTTTGTGATATCATCCTGAACCTGAGCATTTCCCGGAACGGAGAATGGCTCCTCCGTATTGATCTGGTTTTCTTCCACAACAGTATCTTTATCCGTTTTCTCTGTTTCCACAGTTTCTGTTTTGCTTGCTTCTGCAGATTCATCCACATAAGCAAAAGCAGTAGTACCTGTTGCAAAAATCATGCTTGCCGATAAAAAAAGAACAGCCAGCATTTTATTCATCCTCTTGATCTTCACCATAATTGTTATCCTCTCTTTCTCTCATCTCATCGAATGATTCTTCTACGGGGATGTTCTCCTCAGAATCCCTATCTACCTGAAAACGAACGCTTCCATCCTGAATACCATTAAGCAGATCGAAGAGTTTCTTGCTGCTCAGTTTCATACCACGAATACTTTTGATCATCTCATTATTTTCTTCCTGCTTTAGTGCAGATTGAACGCCTTTGAGATATTGCTGCAACTCTGCAATCTTTCGCTCTGTTTTATCAATCTCTTCAAGATATCGCTTGATTCGCCTGTTCAATTTGTTCACCTTCC
>CAMBLS010000239.1 GCA_945868485.1 uncultured Lachnospiraceae bacterium
CGTCAAGCACTTTTTAAAAAAATTTTAAATATTTTTCACACTACCTTTTCAGGCGGTGGATTTTTACTATAACACTACTAATTCCCACTTGTCAACTACTTTTTTAAATTTTACTTTTTACTTTTTCAAATGACTTTTTAGTTCCTTCTGTATCATCTCCACATTATCATCCCAAGATTCATACCCCGCCTCTCCCCTTTGGTCAGGAAGTCCTTGCTCTGAAGAAAGGTAACTGCCAAAATAGTCCGTAAACTTACAACTTCCCCAATAGTTTAAGTGCGAAAAATCATTAAAATCTTCCTCAAAGTTTAACCCCATTTTTTCATAATATTCATTATAATTAATAAAGGGTACTCCTTCCTCTTCGGAAATCTCCTTAATTTGGTTATAGGTCTGTTGATCCTCTTCCGTAAAAATATAAGGTACTGTGATCAGAATCAGCCTGCTCCCCTTCTTCCTTGTCAAATTAATTATTTTTCTCAAATAAACTTCTGATTTGTGAGTAAGCCCTCCACTTACTTTCGTTTGTATCTGTGGACAATTTTGCTTTTCCTTATTCCAATAGGGGGTATATCCCTTAAATGCTTCCTTTTGCTGACTATTCCAGAAGAAGTTTTCAAAATCTTCTTTTTCCAAACTATCATATCTGCTATGATAAACTGCAAACGCCGGAAAATATTCATGCATCCTGCGCGGTTCCACACTAACTGCTAACATCTGCATCTTATTAAGTGAAAACTTCATTCCATAAATATTCTGGGCAATCCAATCATATTGATAATCCTCTTTAAATCTTGCAGGTGCATACATATCCACCACCACTACTTCCGGCGACTGGTATTTGTACAATTCCTTCAAAAAGAAGTAAGTCATCCACAATGGCTGCTCCGCACCACTATAGTCATATGACGCAATCCCATATTTTTCCCACAAAAGCCCAGTATTTATACCGCAGTGCACATGGCTGGTTCCCATCATAACCGCATTGATAGTGTTCTTCGGCTGCCAGTACATTCCGTCCTGCTGGTTTACTCCATGATCTGACTTTATACTCAGAATACTGGATACCAAATAGCCCGTCACAATTATTAGTGCGAGGAACAGTATTCTTATACCATTTTGTTTCGAAAAAAGGTTCTTCTTCACTTCTCTGCTCCTTACAAACTGTTTAAAACTTCATGTAGATAAACTGCTCTACATGATATCCGGGTCCATAAATTCCAAAAATTAAAATTGAAAACAGCAACAGATAAAAAATCAAATACCGAACTGTATTCTTTTTCTGCTGAATTAGTACAGGCAAGTGCATCTGCCTGCGGCTGCACAATTCATCCATCATCCATACCAGTACCACACCTATTAAAAGTACAGCAATTTCTACCACATTTAGTTGAAGTTGTTCTGCCGTCTGTCTCCACACTTCTGGATGTATTCCAGAGGTTCCCATTTCTCCAATATAAATAAGCGCTGCATCCAGGCTGTCTGCTCTGAAAAAAATCCATGCAAACGTAACAGCAATAAATGTGAAAAATTGTCCTCCTTTAATTTTCCATCCCTTGTTTTTGATAATCGCATCTAAAATGGAATAAATCCCATGCAGCATTCCCCAAAACAAAAAATTGGCTCCGGTTCCATGCCAAATTCCACAAACTCCAAAGACAATTATAAGATTTATACATTTTCGCAGTAACCCATTCCGATTTCCTCCCATCGGAATATAAAGGTAATCCTTCAGCCATGTACTTAGCGAAATATGCCAGCGTCTCCAGAACTCAGAAATACTGGATGCCATATAGGGAGTTTCGAAATTATGAGTTAAATTGATTCCAAATATTTTGGCACAGCCAATGGCAATGTAGGAATATCCTGCAAAATCACAATAAATCTGTACTGTATACAAAACAGCTCCCACAATCAGCCAAAAACTGTCAAACTGGGCAGGATTTCCAAAAATCTGATTCACAGTCATCACCAGACGGTCTGCAACCACCATTTTCATAAAGTATCCCCAAAGCAGATAGGTAAATGCTGTTGAAAGTCTGCCTCTGTCCCAGAATTTCACTCTTTCCAGTGCTTTCAACTGTGGTATAAGCTTATCCTTTCTCTCTATTGGGCCACTTATGAATTTAGGAAAAAAGGCAAAATAGCAAATAACATAGCCAAAATTATGTTCGGCACCGCTTTTCCCCCGATATACATCTGTCAGATATCCTATCGCCTGAAAAAGATAAAACGACATTCCTACCGATTTATAAAACAACAGCAACGCAACAAATAACCCTATCGTCAGCACTAAACATATCTTCGCCGTTATCCTTTGCCCCTTCTTGTTGCTTTGGTCTATCAGAATTGCCACTGCCCATGTGATCACAGAAACAAATAAAAGAACTACCAACACCTCAGGCTCTATCCATAAGCAAAAAAGGCAGCTTGCAAAAAGCAAAACCAAAGAACGCCATTTAACGGGTAACAAAAAGAATGCTGCCACAACAGCTCCCAAGAAAAAAGGGAACTTCATTGATACAAACAACACTACTCACTCCTATCCTGTTTTTGTTCACGCTCATCCTTTAATTGCCCGTCTTTTCACTAAAACAGAATTTCCATATTTCTGATACCCCAATTGATCTTTCATGTATCGTCATACACAAAAACTGATTTATTAAAAGCATGGCTTTAACATAAACTGATTTCTCTAAACCAGTAACTCGCTTTTCCTGTTTCTTAGTATACCAAAAAGGAAGTCTATTAAAAGACTTCCTCAAAAAAATTAAGAAATAATTAAATCTTCCGAATTGCTTATTGTAGGAATCTGCCTGTCACCCCAGAATAGACAGTCCCCAATTTTTCAGGAAATATACCAGAAACCACACAATCAGAGTTGCCTCCGCCAAACCTGCTACAGCGCCTAAAAGCTTATCAAGCCATCTAATAATTGGAAGCTTTGAAATCAATTCCAGAGAAGTAAACAAAATATGAACCAGACGATATACTACACAGACAACCAATAGAATCACTATCATCTGTATCATTTCTCCAATTTCTCTATGGAAATAGCTGCTTACTGCCCTAAAGATAAGAACAACACAAAAGCCTGCAACCGCCATGGCAATTAAAGAAATAACTTCCTGTACAATTCCTCTGCGAAACCCTGTCACAATTCTCCATATAAAAATAATCGCTATTACTATCAGTGCAATATAATACATTTGTACCTTCCCGTCATTTTAACTCAATTACATCAACGGAGTTCGTTGTTACTGAAACATACTTATAAACAGAAGATGTTGGAACTACCAGTGATGTACTCTTGTCAAATTCTCCTGTAAATTTGTCTACTCCCTTGATATTGCAGATCTGGCAGTCCAAATCATTATAAATGATGATCTGATCCTTATTAAAGACGATATCAGTATACTCTATATCAAAAAACTGTGAGTGTACTTTACTTCCTGCTGCATTATATACATCCAACCGGTATGCTGACTCTCCGCTTTGATTAATAAACACAAGTCCTACATAACTTTCATTGTAATAAACACTCTGCACCTCTTCCTCCAAAAGATTGGAAGCAATATTGGTAGGTCTTTCTGCACCGGAGAAAAAAACAATTCTATCATCAGATACAGCAAAAGCTGAATCATTATCCATAAACTGTATATAAGGAATGACTGTATCCAGATAATCATAACCGCTGACATAATTATCTGCTTCGTTTTTTCCCACCTCACCAAAATTATAAAAGGCCACTGAAGACTTCATATTTCCACTATCCACAG
>CAMBLS010000240.1 GCA_945868485.1 uncultured Lachnospiraceae bacterium
TTTTAAAATTAAATTGAATTAACATGATTGCTACCTCACCTTCTTTTCTACTTTCTATTATATCCTTTTGTTTCAATATTTCAACACTCAAATGTGATTTTTTCTCATTTTAATGTATTTTATTTGTATGAATAGCAACATTGATGTTAATTTTCATTAAACAAATAATTGACAGCATCAGACTATTGTGATAGTCTATAAGCACAAGACAGACTATCGCGATAGTCCAAAGAAGCAAGAAATTTATTTTGAACTAGAAAGGAGTTTCTATGAACCAGAAACTATTTGATTCGGAACTAAAGGTAATGGAAGTCCTCTGGGAACAGGGCAGTAAATCTGCCCGGGAGATTGTGGAAATTTTGTCAGAGCGCATCGGTTGGAATAAGAATACCACCTACACCGTAATCAAAAAGTGCATTGAAAAAGGTGCACTACAGCGTGAGGAGCCCGGCTTTATCTGCCATGCTCTGATCACCCGCGACGAAGTCGCCCAAAGCGAAACGGAACAGTTGATCGACAAAATGTTTGGAGGCTCCAGCGAACTGTTCTTCTCTTCTTTTCTTAAAAATCAGGGGCTTTCCGAGGAAGAAGCTAAAAGGCTTGCACAAATGATCAAGGAGGCGAAATAATATGCTGAATTTTCGATTTGATATGCCACTTTATTTAATGGCGCTATACGGAAGCATTATGATTCTTGCAGTGTCTCTTTTTCGCGGTCTGCTACACAATAAGCTGCCCAGATTTGTTTTTCCCATACTTTGGAGTGTTGTTCTTTTGCGACTGCTGCTCCCGTTTTCCATCTCCAGTCCTATTAGTGCGCCGGTTCCTTCCATTGCGTTTTTTGATGACTTGGAGAATGTGGCATTTGTAGAGGAAACAGCAACCGTTTCTTCTGAGGCAGTAAAGGGTACGTCACAAACTCTTACCGATTCCAATGTCCCTTTAGAAGCGATCTCCGAATATGCAGCCAGCAGTGTGGATTCCCTCACAGAAGACACGATTACCATGGAAGCTACCACTTATGACACAGGAATAGCTCCAGTTTCTATGACCACACGCACCATTCTCTTTTGTGTATACATTCTAGGAATTGCAGTGACTCTTGGTATTTTGCTATTACAAAAATTACACTATTCGAAAAAACTGAAAAACCGGCTTTTATTAGAGCATAATGAAACGATCAATGATATTCTCAGGGAGATGAATATGGGACATATTCTGGTCTTTTCAAATGATGAGATTGCCTCCCCTCTGGTATGCGGTCTATTGCACCCGTGCATTTATCTTCCTACCCGAATGGACTTCGGTAATACACAACTTCTGCGTCACATTTTAGCGCATGAGACCATGCATATCAAAAGAAAGGACAACTGGCTGAAGGCATGGATGCTTGCCGCCATCTGCATACACTGGTACAATCCGCTTGTGTGGTGGATGTCAAAATGTTTTTCCTCTAATCTGGAGGCTGCCTGTGATGCTGCTGTTCTGAAAAAGCAGAACACTGATTACCGAAAAGACTACGCGTCGAGCCTGCTGACCATGGCGATTACCGCTAACCGTTCTACGCTTCTCTACAGTTCCTTTGCCAGAACCGAAGTGGAAAAGCGGATTCGGAATGTTTTAAACTATCGAAAAGCCGGCATATGCATGCTTCTCTTTTCCGTATTGTTTTTATCCGCCCAGACAGTCGTTTTTGCCACCGTCGGGCAGAGACCCTTTTCCACAACGTTAAGCAGCTACTGTTGCAGCGACAACTCCCGCTGGGGTGTCAAGGCTTACCTCTCCCGGGATATTTTCACCGGCTCGGATGCCCAAAACCGTGCAAACAAAGTTATCCTTGAGGTCCTGTCCACCGATACCGGCAGCGATCCGGATGTTATCGTGGAACACATTCAAACAGCGCTTGCCAAAGAATTTGGTGTAGAAAAATCCGCCTTTGTACTGGATATCACTCTCTGCCTGGATAAGGAAACCAAAACGCAGGAATACGGTAAGTGGGATTTGCAGAAAGGAGAGGACGGTTTTTATCTCTATAAAGGAGACTCCGTCCGTACCTTTCAAGATCCCCTTGCCGGCTGTTACCAGTCGAAACCGGAAGGTCAGGCAGATCTGACAGTAAATCGGAACCGTTTGGGAGAAATTACCTCACTGACTGTATTCAGAGCCGGAGATTACGAATACGACCAACGCACGCGTGCGCTTGGCTGGAAGACACATAATTCAGCCGAACAAATTTACGATTGAGTACGTCGCAAAGAAAGTACTGTTTCTAAACGCCTGCTCATTCTACAGAGTAATTCGTTCGTAATACTGTCTGAATTGTCAGCCACCATCGGTGCAGTAATTTCTTCACTTCCGTCCTTACCAATCAGTGTCGCAATCATGCCTACTTTAACATCGGAAAAATCTGTAACATCAACTGCAAGCTGATCCATACAGATTTTTCCGACAACAGGCGCTTTTTGACCATTGATAAGCACATAGCTCTTTCCGCAGGAAAGGTTCCTCGGATACCCATCTGCATAACCGATAGGTAATATAGCGATCACACGATCTCTATCAGCAACAAAAGCCCGACAAAATTCTCTATCAGACCTTGCCAGACTTTTAACCTATAAACTCTCCATCAACTTCATTGGATCAACAATAGTTCCAAGTGAATATTCACGACCATTATGAACAATCATCTTATCAGTTCCTGTTTCAAAAGCCTTTTCTATAAACTCATTCGGCGTGATATCTGGTTTCTTCTGGACACAAAGAGCATATAATCCCGAGAGCCAGGGCACAGCCCAGCTCATACCTCCTACAGAGCAGAATTCATACCCATCGGCAGAAGTAAAACTGGCATAAGTTCGTGAATCCATTGGTACCATCAATCTCCTGCCGCTTTTGCTCCACAGACCCTTTCCATAAAAGGTGTCTTCCCAGAACTTTCCCGGTACATAGGAATCTACCGCATTTGGATCATCTAAGAATCCTCTGCCAAGACCCATAAGCATGAAATCATAATTCTCATCAGTGGATGTAGTTACAACAAAGATTCCCTGTTCAGTCGCTCTATCAATAGCGGCTTTTACGCGAATACCGCCGAGTGTCCCACTAAATCCTTTTGAAATCGATATGACCCGGATTTTCTTCTCATTCGGCAAGAGTTCATTGATCTCCAGAACACGATAGATGGCATCCGCAACAATATTTGTATCCGGCTTAAACCCTATCGGAGTGATTCTTCCAAAAGATGATGCAATATAGTACAAGTCTGCGCCGGGTGCCACACCACAGCTCTGTCCTACTGCAATACTCGTTACCGCTGCGCCATGCATGGAAGCACCCTCACCAAACTGATGATATAGTTCATATCCCATCAAGCGTTCCGCATACTCTTTATGCTCCGAATTCAGCCCTTGATCGATGATGGCAATACTGACTCCTTCACCGGTATAACCCATATCATGCAACTGCCTTATACCAAGTCCCGGATTCTTGCCAAACTCCAATATTTCTTCCGGAACAAAATCGTCAGGCAAGTCTTCCGGCCACTTTGTATATGAGTCATAGATGACTTCTTCAAGCAGATCACCCTGTCCTATTAAAGAGAACCTTGTCAGGTCCATACTTCTGACATCAAATCCCATTTCACCCTTTGCATCATCAAGACCTCTCAACTCACCTCTGTCCCACAATTCATATGGCTCTCTTCGGACATATGTTATCTCGCTGTTTGCATATTTTTCGTCA
>CAMBLS010000241.1 GCA_945868485.1 uncultured Lachnospiraceae bacterium
AAGAGTCAAATTTCCAGTCCTAATACGGAAAATAAAAAGGATAGTTTAAGACGCAAGGTACATGCTTTACTTCAAATAAACAAAAAGTTGTTTGAGGTGTATGGACCAAATGAAAATAATAGGGGAGACATAACTAGTGAAAAAACGGAACTATGGGAGCAGGTTATTAAAAGCGATATAATCCCCAATAGTGTAAAGATAATTCAGTTGTTAACCGAGAATCATGACGTATTGACAGAAAAAGATAATGAATTATTCGTAGAGTATCAAGCGCATGTAAATGGGTTTATTAAAAATCATGAAGAAAATGGTCATGTGTTTGACGCACCAAGATTTCCAGAAGATATGGATACAATACTATATTAGAAAGGTAGGCGGTGAAATATGTCGTTGACTTCTAGACATTTGTTAACCGACGCAATAAATTATTTTCGTAGAGTTATGAGTGGGCATGAAAAAGTTGATAGGGTTATACTTATAGAAGAGGATTTTTACAAGGCAATTTTTGAAATATATCTAACAGATGGAAGACTATTGATTACTTATATTGCAGACGTATACGTGTTAACTGCTGCAGATGTTAGGGAAGTAGTATCTGAGTATGAAGATGTAGATTGTATAGTTGTTGTAAGTAATTGGAATCATTATACTCCAGATGCAAAAAACGTAGCGAAAGAAATGGGAATTGGCGTGTATACTTTGAAAGAATTTATGAAGGCGATTAACTACAATGGAAGAATGTTTTTGGATACAGGTATTGCAAAAGCAAGTGAGTGATAATGAAATACTATGTGAGTATATATCGGAGTATGATATTCAACTTTATTTATTTGGATCTGCGCGGGTTAATAAAACACCTAATGACATAGATATATTGTTGATATATCCAGATAATAAGAGAGTAACTCAAGCAATAGAATTAAAGAAAATGTTGGCAAGTTACTTGCAAGATTTGAATGGTATAGAGATACATATGGTTTTATTAACTGTTCGAGAAAATGAGGATATTAATTTTCTGAAAACAGAAGGTGCGGTAAAAATTCATGTAAACAGAAATGATAAATAGTTCTATGTTGAAAAATCTCAGAAACTTTTGATTACACCTTTGACACGCTCGGGTACTGGAAAAACCTATGCGTCCGCGCCAGAATTAGATGATGAGTTAAAAAATGCCTACTTACATTCTTTTGATGAAGCATCATTTGAAAATGAGATTCAAGTGTTAGAGGGACGCTTTGTTAGCAAAGAAGAAGAGTATCAGGAATACAAAAAAATAGATATTATTGAAAGTGCAATAACTGAAGAGTAATTTGGAGTTAAGATACCATGATATTTATAGGAAGAACCCGGGGAGTAAACAAATGAGCAACAAAATCATACTTGAGACAAAGCTGGTGGGTGATATTAAAGGAAAATTCTTTGTACCATCTTATCAACGTGGTTATCGTTGGGGTAAGGACGAAGTGATTCGCTTACTAGAAGATATTTATCATAACGGAAAGAAAAATTACTGCTTACAACCAGTAGTGGTACGAAATAATGAAGGGTATTATGAGTTGATCGACGGTCAACAACGATTGACAACATTGTATTTGATCTATCGTTATATGAAGAATGCCAACCCATTTTTCGGGGAACCAGCATTCAGTTTGTATTATGAAACAAGAAAGGAATCAGCTGATTTTCTGAAAAATATAGATATCGGTAAGCGAGAGGATAACATCGATTTTTGGTTTATGTCAAACGCTTACGATACAATTAAAACATGGTTTGAAGAAGATTTGCAGATTCGTGTGCTTCACATATTTGAATATCTAAAGGAAAATGTAAAGATTATCTGGTATGAAGTGGGGCCTGATGAGGACGCCATTGGTCTTTTTACTCGTTTAAATATTGGTAAGATAGCTTTGACCAGTGCAGAACTGGTGAAAGCAATGTTTCTTAGTCGAGATACAGATACCAGTGTAGATCTCCGGAAACAGGAAGAAATTGCCCTTCAATGGGACAACATGGAGAAAGAGTTGCATCACGAACCGTTATGGTATTTTCTGACCAATAAGTTGACCGGAAGATACCAGACAAGGATTGATTTGATTTTAGACCTGTTGGCAAAAAAGACGGATGATAATAGGGAGAAATACTATACTTTTTTTGAAATAGACAAGATGCGGAAGGAACATTCTCTGGATGTAATCTGGAGAAAAATTCAGCAGACATTTCTGGTTTTGAGGGACTGGTTTGAGAATCACACCTTGTATCATAAGATAGGTTATCTAATTGCTTCTGATGCGATGCAGCTGCAGGAAATATATGATCTTTCAGTAGGACAGACAAAAAAAGGATTTCTGGCATCTCTTGATGAATGTATTCGTAAAAGTATTGCTATTTCAGGAAACTATGCGGATCGAGAATACACCAATACCGTAGGCTTTAAAAAAATCAGTACATTATTATTGCTATTTAATGTTGAATCTGTTCGCAGAAATGGTGAACAGTCTCAATGGTTTCCTTTTGATAAATTTAAATTCAACCAGGGAAATAAAGTACAGTGGAGTCTTGAACATATCCATGCTCAGCATTCGGAAGGTATGCGTACTCAGGAAGTGTGGAAACAGTGGTTGCAGTTACATATCCCATCAGTGAAAGCTGTCAGTTCTCAACATGATACATTAATTGAAAAGATGAAAGCTGCTGTTGACAAAACAAAGCTGGAGCGAGAGGAGTTTGAGGCTCTGCAGGGAGAAGTTGTACAGATTTTATCTGCAGAAGGTAGTTTGGAATATATGCACTCTATCGCTAATTTAGCTTTACTGAATTCTAGTGATAATGCGGCTTTGAACAATTCTACATTTGATGTTAAGCGTAATCGTATTGTGGAGATGGATAAAAAGGGACAGTATATTCCTTTCTGCACGAAGATGGTCTTTTTGAAATACTATACACCATCTGAGAAGAATCAGTTACATTTCTGGGGGCAGGCAGATCGTATTGCCTATGTGCAAGCTATCAATGAGGTATTGAAAGACTATTTAGAAGAGCCTATTATGGTGGAAGTGGAGGAGTAGAATTATTATGAGTACGACATTACATACATTCATGGATATTTTTCAAGCCACATTCCCTGTTGGCTCCGAAGAAATAAAGTTAAATAATATTTCTATTCCAATTATTCAGCGTGATTATGCGCAAGGAAGAAGGGATCCAGATGTAGTGAGAATTCGTAAGAGATTCTTAAATTCTTTATACAATGCTATAGAAGGAAGTCCGATTACGCTGGACTTTGTTTATGGAGATATTGATCAAAACGGAGTCATGACGCCTTTGGATGGACAACAGCGCTTAACCACACTTTTTTTGCTTCATTGGTATGCGGCTAAGAGGGAGAATATCCCTAAGGATTCTTATGATTTTCTAAATAAGTTCAGTTATGAAACACGATACAGTGCACGTTATTTTTGCCATGAATTATACAATTTTCAACCAACCTTTGCAGAGAAACTCTCTACAGAAATTATTGATCAGGCCTGGTTTCCGCTGGAGTGGGCGAAGGATCCAACTATACAGTCAATGCTTGTGATGTTGGACGATATTCAAGAAAAGTTTGCAGAAGTAACGGAACTATGGGAGAAGCTAGAAAATAGGGCAATCAGCTTTTATTTTTTGCCGATTAAGGATATGGGATTGACCGATGAATTATATATTAAGATGAATTCCAGAGGAAAGCCCCTGACCTTGTT
>CAMBLS010000242.1 GCA_945868485.1 uncultured Lachnospiraceae bacterium
TAAGAATTTATCCCCATTCAGATACATATTCTTTGTACCAAGCCACAGCATCATTTCAACATTTTTATTAATTGCAGAATAGGAAGCATTCATGGAACCAAGATACAGGTCAACATCTGAATATTTCCTTCTCAGATAGATTTTTGCATGAATATCCTGTTTCTTTTTATCTGCGAGTTCATCTGAAATTTCTTCCTCACCATCTATAATCTCATCCTTTAATGCATAGATGGTAAAATTATCTACATCTGATGCTTTGAGTTTTCCAAGCTCAGAACGTCTCGTAACAAGTGTTCTCTTACAGTCCGACAATGCCCTGTCTGTCAGGTTAAAATCTGCAATCACACTTTCTGATAAAAACGGAGACATCACTACAAGCTCATTAAATGTCGAATTGGCATTTCCTCTTTCCTTGCAGAATAGGATATCCTCCTGCATCCGGTAAGCATTTTTTCCAATACCAAGTGGAAGCACTTCAAAATCCTCTCCAAATATTTTACTATCAAGTGAAAAGGATACATCCTTAATGTCTGCACATAATCCACGAATCAGGTTTCTTTTCTTTCCGGCATTATTGCTGGTATTATGCACATTCATTACAAGATAATCCAGAAAATCACAGATAGGCTGAGTCTTTTTCTTCTGTCTGACATTTTTACTGCTATCCATTGCAAAGCTGATATCCCAGCTCCTGTCAAAAGTCAGATTTCTGCTCATTACCACAAAACGATATTTTTTATCTCCATCAGCGTTTACATATGCTAATACCCATGTTTTCGGATGAAATGACGGATATCGACCAAGCTGTCTATCTTTTGGCAGTGCGACCTCTACTACCATTTTCTCTAATAAAATAGATAGTGCAGTCGGTTTTGTTGGCACTTTAATCTGTCCTGCTTCACAAAACAGCACGATTTTATCTGATACCTTCTGCAATGCATTCAGCATACCAATTGGATTTTGCATAAGCTTACTATCTGTTTCTTCAGATAATCCAAGACATATCGCCACAGCTGTGAGTGCTTCCAGGTCAAGTGAATATGTAGTGCCTACTGCTCTGTCCAATCTATATCCGTCCGGAGGCATCAAAATACCGCTGTAATCCGTTCTATCTCGGTTTGAATCCGGTCTAAACATCAGCACTCACCTCCCCGGCATAGATGTCATTCACAATTCTTCTGGCATTCGAGAATCTGTAATCGAGCATTCCACCGCCTACCCATTTTGAATGATCAAATTCCTTTGTTCTGCTTAACTTCGCTCTGGCTGCTCCTTTCAGGCTCCGTTCCCTCTTGCGAATCAGTTCATCAGCCATATCAATATCTAATGTAATAAATGCTGCTTGTATCCCACATAGAAAGCTCTTTGCCCTTGGATTGATCAACTGGAATTCTCCAAACACTGCATCCAGATCTACTGTCGCATTATGCCTTATATCCGGAAGCAACCTGCTCCATTCATCATTTGCGTATGTATTCTCGTCTTCTGAAAGCATGACATTGTATCTTACTCTCGCCATATACACCAGATTATTAAAATCGCAGGCAAGCTTCATCATATATGCCAGCTTTTCACCTACTTTTTCCGATAGTTCAGCCGTTAAAGAAGCAAAATCATCATATTCATTCAAATCAATACGATTTTTCAATACATATTCCAAAAGAGACCCTTTCGTTGACTTCTGAATCTGCTTATCCAGATAGAATGCTTCCTCCTGCGTCAGTTCTATTGTAAGGTTGTCTCTCCAATCATCATGATAAATCGGAAGATTCCAGAATCTAATATTGCCGATGTCTCCTGCATCCGAATCATCCTTATCATTTTCCTCTGCATCATCATTCCTGTTTCCCAACCGGCTGACAGACTTCTGTTCTTTTAGCTTTACCGCCAATGAAACATACTCCGGTATAGACAGACCATAATCACAGAATATTCCAAAGGTACGAATTCCATTCCAGTAGATATCTGATGGTTTTCTTGCCACCCAGCCCTTTGGCAATACACGACTTCCAATAACACCTTCTGCCTTGGGATCTGCTTCTAACAATCTGATGCCACAATCTTTTTCAGCAGAATCTATAGCTCTTAAAACTCTATTTGCATCCTTTCCATACCTGCCATCAACAGCCTCCCTTAACATATATGGAACAATAAGGAAGTACTTTGCTCTAGTCTGGATGGTAGATGTCCCCGGAAAGAAATAATTGGCAAAAGCATCACGAATAACGCCGATTCCAAGTTCATCGACTGCTCCCTGTTCACTCAGAAGGTTAATCACATCGAATGCCTTCTGCCGGTCTTCTTTTGAAAAATCTATCCATCCTAACTGCATGTTTTCACTTCCTTATTTCTTCGTCAAATATGTATCTTCCACATAAGTCTCCGGTGTCGCCTCTTCAATTACTCCCGACTTTGGATCAAAGATATATTTCTTCTTCAATCTCTCATACAATACAGAACCTACAGTCTCCATTACCTGCCTCATCATATCAGGATCATCAAACAGTTTTCTGAAAAACTGGTCATTCTGCTCATATCTGTCTGCTGCCATATTCGGAAAATCCTTTTCAAATAACAGCATAAATGTTGCCCTGTCATTGTTCTTTGCGTAGCTCTGCCATTTCTCCTGATTGGCATAATCATTTTCCATCTGAACAAGAACTTTATCCATCTCTGTAAAATGAGTGCCATACTTTTCGTTTATCTTATCAATGATTACTGTCAACGGGTCTTTCTTAGGCTCTCTATGACCGGAATCACCGGAGATAGGTGTATATCCGCCTTCTGTGCTTTCAAGCTCTATCGGACCTTCAAAGTCTTTTTCCAGCTTATAGTATTCAAGAAGAACTTTGTCATCAATATTTATCTTCTCTCCACCATGTCCCTTAGGAAGCATTGTGTATAAGAATTTTGAATAAATACTGAATCTATGAATATCCTTGTCAAATAATCTGCATACCTGTGTAATATAGGCATACACACGGTTAAAACTTGCCAAGGTAGACTTAAATATATCCTGTTTTTCAACCTCAAGCACTTCATATCTGTCTATTGCTGGTCTTAACTGTCCCTGAAGCTTTCCAAGATCACCAGCTGATTGATTCTCATTCTGATAGAAAATATCCGCAAATTTATCCACTTCTGATTTCTGATATACCCTGAAATCATCCAAGGTATTCTTCATATCATATACAACATTAGGATCTGTTTCCTCCAAGAGCACAGTTTCCTCATAGAATGGCTCAAAAGATGCTTTGATATCCTCTGCTGAATTCACAAAATCAAGTACAAAGGTATCTACTTTTCCTCTTGTAGTACGATTCAGTCTTGATAAAGTCTGTACTGCCTTTACACCGGACAATTTCTTATCCACAAACATGGTGTGAAGTAGTGGTTCATCAAAGCCTGTCTGATATTTTTCTGCAACAACAAGGATTCCATAATCATCTGCATGGAATGTTTCCGGCAAAGCCTTTTCTTTTATTGTCTTGCCTTCTTTATCCTTGTTCATTCCCTCTTCGGTAAACACATCATCGTTATCTTTCACTTCACCGGAAAAAGCGACTAACACTTCAAGGTCATTCAGTCCTTTTTCTTTTATCTGTCTCTTAAATTCCTGCACATATCGTACTGCATGAAGTCTGGATGGTGTAACAACCATAGCCTTCGCTCTGCCACCTATCTTATGTCTTGTGACATTCATAAAATGTTCCAGCAT
>CAMBLS010000243.1 GCA_945868485.1 uncultured Lachnospiraceae bacterium
CATAAACTTTAAGCATATGCTCTCGTATATCATAATCATAAATACCACAATGGTTTTCCAGTAATTTCGAAGCCTTTAAACTATCTGACACAGTGAATGCTACATATTTTCGCTTTCTCTTATGCAGTTCATCCATATTAACTTCCTCTACAAGCTTACCCTGATTGATTACACCAATCATATCTGCAATCTGCTCAATTTCATTTAAAACATGACTTGAAATTAAAATGGTAGTCCCTTTCGTGCGACTAAGTTCACACAAAAACTGGCGGATTTCCGATATTCCTATTGGATCAAGACCATTGATTGGTTCATCCAGTATTAATAGTTCTGGTTCATGCATAATAGCGGCAGCAATTCCAAGTCTCTGTTTCATTCCCAGCGAATAATCAGAAAAAGGTTTCTTTTTTTCCTGATCAAGTCCTACAACAGCAAGCGCATTTTTCACTTCATTCTTTGAAAGCTGTTTACGATATCTTGCCAAAATCTCCAGATTTTCCTGTCCTGTCAGATTCATATAAAACCCTGGTGTTTCTATCATAGAACCAATCCTCTGATAAGTGTCACACATTTGTTCCTGATATCCTTTACCAAACATCAAAATATTTCCTTTTGTTGGACGAACAAGCTGTAACATCATTTTCATAATTGTTGTTTTTCCTGCACCATTTCTTCCCAGTAATCCATAAATCTTCCCCTTAGGTACATGTAGATTAACTTGATTCACTACTGTCACGTCTTGATATCGCTTTGTCAGATTTTGTGTTTCCATTACATATTCCATAATTTTTTCCTTTCCTGGTCATTTTTTATAAAATCGTATTTCACAGCGACCACTGCTTTAGTATCACTGAAATCTTGCCAAAGCACAAGAAACGTATCGTCACATCACCCAAAAAGGCGTTGACACCATCCGTGTCAACGCCCATTTTCCTTAAAAATCAGCATTCCTTTCACAATTAATAATAAAAATACAACTGTTATCGCATAAGGTTCTCTCGCCATTGCCAAAAACAAAACTGCCAAGATACTAAGCAATAGCGAAATAATTGTTACCATCTTTTGCCCTTTTTCCATATTTAATTGTGTTAATAAAATTTTACCAATTCCAACAGCAATAAGTGCAATAAACATAATCCAGTAAATCAGACAAATAAATGATGATTTTTGTGTATATGCGAACAGATTTACAGAGTAAATATATCCATTAACCGGATTGGGATAAAGAGGTAAAACAATCAGCATAATGGAAAGTACATCTACAATTCCATACAACAGGTTACACATATTTTGAATTTTAGATTTATTTTCTTTTTCTGCAATAGAGATTAGTTTCTCTCCGGTTAATAACTCATCAATCGATACTGAAAAAAATCTCGATATTTCTTTTAGTGAATCAATACTGGGATATCCTCTTCCGGATTCCCATTTTGAAATTGCAGTTCTCGATACAAATAAAGCCTCGGCCAGTTCTTCCTGAGTAAGCCCTCGGCTTTTTCTTAATTCCTGAAGTTTTTCATAAAATTCCATACCATCACCTCACAGTTACTTTTCTTTATTGTTTTTCTATTTCCTTCCTCTTTTGTTTTACCCTTAAGCTGATCTCAAAATAACAAAAGTATCTCTACGTCACATGTGCGACACGAACCGTATCATCGACATAAATACTGACTTTTTCTATCTACTCTCCTGATCCTGTCAACTTCCTCCGGTGTAACCATGTTCCATTATCACTCTCACCTTTTTATCCACCCATTGTCAATGTCCAAAGAACCCGACAACAATTTGTCGAACTCTTATAGTTCATTTCCCTAAGTATATCATAGTTCCAGTTATTCCGCATTTATCAATTTATAATTCGAGTCTGCCCCAAGTGTATACCCTATTCCGTTTTCTCCAATGATATGCTTCTCCATAATCTGCTCCTATCTGCCACCTCTGTCATTCCTATAATAGTGACTCTGTCTGTTGTTTTCTCGTTCCTTTACTTCCTGTTGCTTCTGCTGTAACCTTGACCTAAAGCTATCCGACTCTGCCTTATTTCCTGTCTGCTGTTCCCACTTTGCAACTGCTGACTGATAATCGCTGTATTCCGCTTTAGAGGCATGGTATACAACCAAGAACTCCTTTACATTCTTATAACCATAACCCTGCACGATACTTGATAAATACTGCTTCATGCTGGCTATCTGCGCTCTTAACTGCTCCGCCTGTTCCTGCAACTCCTTACGCTGTTTCCCTTTGAAGATACCCTTCGTTCCGGCAATCTCCTTCTCCACACTTACAAGCTGTTGTTCCCTTTGGTAAATGGCTTCATTCTGCTTCTCCAGCTTATTATAAATATCCGCAAGCCTTGGATACTTGGAAACAAGCTCGGACTTCTTCGGTATTTCCGGTATCGGTTCACTTTTCGCCATCACAGGTTCATTGACTGCCCGAACTTTCGTCTGCTCCGGCTCTGACTTTGCAAACGCTTCCGTCACCTTATCAGCCTTTTCGGAAGCTCTCTTAAACACCTTACTAATCAGAAGCTCCAAAGCATATATCGCCGTCATAATCAGGCTTTTGAACAGTGCCGGATTTCTCCCCGACTTCTGAATAGAAGCCTTTGCTTTCTGTCCGATTTCACTCTGCTTCACCTCCAAAATCTGTTTCTCCGGCACACCACTGACGAATGCCCTGTCCACCGTCTGATTCCACATGGTACGAACCCGATTATCCGCTTCTATCTGCTCTGCTTTTGGATTGTTTTTGCCAACCTTTTTCATGGGCAGATACACACCATTCTTATCAAATACTTTCAGCTTCTCCTTATCATCCCTCACATAAATATTGATAAGGTCTGTATAGGAACGTTTTACCTCATCAAGGAAACTGTCGCTCTTAAATCGGCTGTCCTTTATGGTAAAAAGATTACGCTCATATACTTCGCCCTTGGGAATAATTTTACAGCCACTCCGAAGCTGTCCAGCATCATCCATTATCTCTTTTTTGGTTCGTACATGCTTTCCGGTTTCATCATAAAACATGTTCCTTGTGGCAATCTTCAACACAGGAGCATCAAGCAGCTTCCGCTCCGAAAAGATAAGATGAATATGATAATTTGTCTTGCGTTTGTTATGGTGCAAAGCAGCGATGCACTCCACGTCATATTTTTGCTTGAAGTATTCCGTAAAAAGTTTCAGCAATTTGTCCGGTTCATAATCCACGAATCTTTCCGGCAGTGCAATAATCAGTTCCCTTGCTTCAATACACTTGCCTTCTGTTCCGCTTCTCTTAAATTCCTCCTGGTTACACTTGGCAAGTTCCGTCCAAAATTTACGGTCAGTTGTTTCATAAACTGCGTACAAATTTTCCTGCCTTGCGTGACTAGAGATATAGTTAATTCTTCCTTTTAAATTTGTCAGTTTTGACATCTGTATAAATGAATTTCTTACAATAGGCATTGCCCCCTTTCTTTGAAAACTGGTGGCGATTATGCCACTGTGAGTGGACACATAGGTGTCCGTTTACGAACTCATTGCCGTATCCGGCATGGACACAAATGCGACAGCATTTGAACGCAGGTAAGCATTGTAAATGCTTATACAGCGATGCTCTTTCGCTGTACTGCGAAGCAGCTGCGTTCATGAGCAAGCAGCGTAGCGGATTGCGAATGTCAGCCCCCTGCAAGGGCGAAATACACAGAGTACAAATCGAAGATTTGTGCGATGGGT
>CAMBLS010000244.1 GCA_945868485.1 uncultured Lachnospiraceae bacterium
GATACCATTTCTCTCTGTGTAGATGTATGGAGCCATCTTAGGGTTCCATCTTCTTGTCTGATGTCCAAAATGAACACCTGCTTCAAGTAACTGTTTCATAGAAATAACGCTCATGTTTCTACCTCCATTTGGTTAGACTTCCGTGCATCTCACTCTTCTGCCAACCTCCGCGTTAAGAAGCACCGACAGACTTAAAACGCACGTGATTTATAGTTTCATTGCAACATACCGCAACGTGAGAATTATAACATAGAAAAATCCCTCACGCAAGGGATTTTTCACTAGTTTATGCCACACATAATTCTTGCAATTCTTTCCGGTTCAGCGTCAGCCGGTATTTCATGGCTTCCTACTCTTAATTTCCTGTCATAACCATTACTGCAAAGATAAGTATCAAAATCAGATGCCGAGCTAATCAGCCCTTCCTTTTCCAGCTTCTGGCACACTGTATAGGAACCCTCTCCCGATTTCACTTCAATAACCACCGTCTTAGCTGCTTGCACTGGTTCCGTCACATCTGGGGTAGCTGGAGTTGCCTCCGGCGTTGCCTTGGGAGTTGCTTCTGGCGTTGCCTTAGGGCTAGCTTCTGGCGTTGCCTTAGGGCTTGCTTCCGGCGTTGCCTTAGGGCTAGCTTCCGGCGTTGCCTTAGGGCTTGTTTCCGGCGTTGCCTTGGGGCTTGTTTCCGGCGTTGCCTGTGGTTCTTCAGGTGTCTCAGCGTTTTCTTTCTTTTCCATCTCCGCAAGGGAACCGCTCTCTGATACCATGCCGAGCTCTGTGGCACGTTCCATGATTTCCCTGTCGCTCAAGGTCTCTTTCCTGCTTCCAAATGCCACACTCAAAATCACTGCAGTGACCATAATGCCGATTCCAAGACCTCTCAGGTAATATTTCAATTTCATCCTTGTCTCCATCACAAATTTCCTAGATTCCTTCAAACAAGTCAATGACCAGCTTCACTTCACCAATACCCAGCCCCAGTTCTCTGGCAATCGCCATATTGGATTTTCCTGCCTTGTGAAGCTCCAGAATTCTCTCATTGCTGTTTCTTCCACCAGTCTTCCCAACTGTATTTAAGGACACTGCGACCTCCGGTACTTCAGCAGATGCCGGAGCTTTCTCATAATTTTCAGTCACTGAACCGATCTCTTTATTTGACTTAGGGGTTCGTGGCTTTCTTGTCTTTTTACCCTCTGTGGGTTTATCCTCCTCTGCCTCCTCAGGCCGTTGTACTACCTCCACACGTTCCGCAACAATTGGTGTAAAGTTGTGTTCCTCAGGGCTCTGCTCCGAAGCTGAGGCTTCCTGAGCTTTGGGGACACTGTTTACAACTTCAATCACTGTCTCCTGCACCTCTTTGATTTTTTCTTCTGTTTCCTTTGCAGTAACCTCTGCATCCTTTACCGTCTGCCTTACTTCGCTTGCTGTCTTAACTGCCTCACTTACCGTGGACTTTAGATTCTCATGCTTATCATTTAACATATCATAAAGGAAGACTACCTCTTTATGGTTTTTATTGATTTCCGCCAGTACCGTATCAGAATATTCATTGACCGCCATCATCTTTTCATTGGTCAGGCGATCCATGGAACGCTCTGTTTTTTCCATGGCATAGGTTATAGTTTCATCCACAATATCACCAATCTGCGTTTTTGCTTCCTCAACTTCTTTTCCAACCATTTCTCTGATGGCATCTTCGCTCAGCCTTTCACTTTCCTTCGCATTATCTTTATTCCCTGCCGGAAGCAGAAAGCTTAAAATAAACACAAGCATGCCAAGAATGATCAGTACAATTTCCATTACTCCCATAGTTTCACCCATATATTATCAGATTTTAATGTCAAAGCCGCCTCTCCCCTTGAGCACCACTTTTCCATCCTTTTCCTTTTCCTCTTTTTTGCGGTTACGTCCGCCGTCTCCGGCATAATGCCCATTCCCCTTATCCTTGGCCTCGAAGCGTTTCCCTTCATTTTCTGCACGGTCACCCTGATGCACCTGACGAATCCGGTTATCGATAGACTGGTCAAACTGACGCTGAATGTTAGACTGGTCTACCATTGCTTTATTGTCCTCATTATGCTTAATGTTGGTAAAATCCTGTGCTCTTGTTACCTGCCCCTGAAGCTCTACGCGACTGATTGTCATAAATATACCATATCCTTTCCACAGACATACCACTTCTCTTTACTTATAATGAAACCATCTTTACATCGCCCTGAGATTTTACGAACTTACAGTAGGTCATACTGTTCTTTACCACCATGGACACATCGGCTATACAGATTCTTGTACCACCAAACACTTCGCCTGTAACCTCAATTTTAGCCGCTGCACTTTCATCAAGAAGCTGCTGCAAGCCTTCCATTTCTTTTAAAGCCTCTTCCATTTCCTGTTTCTTTTGCTTCTCCTGCTGTAGCATTTCCTGAAAATACTTTATCTGGTCGGGCTTCAGCTTCACACCCTGTGACAGCTTCTGTGCTGTAGCAGATAAAACAGGATGGACAGAGTCGATTGTCTTCTTATTTTCCACAACCAGCTTTTGTAACTGCTGTAATCTCATCTTAACACCGGGATCTGCTCCCACTTCTACGATGGTATCTGCTCCCATAGGCGAACCCAAAGTTTTTACCTGAATCAGATTGGTTGCACACACTCTTCCCCCAGTAATAAATCCTTTACGCCCACTTACAATAATCTCGGTGCCCGCCATTACTTCACTATGCAAAATAGATTCTGTGGACACATATCCACCGGCGCTTACCTTAGAATTTTCAATAAACTTGGCAATTACATTACCTCCCGCTTTCAATATGCCTTTCGCCATTCCATTCATACCGCGGGCAATAATAATGTTCCCCTCTGCTTCCAAAATTGCGCCTTCAACAACACCCTTTACTTCAATGTCACCTTTTGCCTTAACCTTAAAATTTGTACACACATTTCCATTTATTTTGACATTTCCTTCATATTCGATATTTCCTGTAGAGTTATCTACGTTTTCTACCTCTAAAACATCGGACACAAATACCTTGTCATCTACTAACGTCACATGTCCGTCCACTTCTGTGGTAAGCACCTGACGGTCTTCAGATATGGAAATATTTCTGCCATATTTCAAGGAAAGACGCTTGATGTCTCTGGGCTTAATCATTTCATCATAGATACTTCTGCCATACTCCCCAGGATCTCCCGGAAATAGTCTTGCCAGAATATCTCCTTTTTTACAATGACTAATTGTATTCAAATGAAAAAAGTCTACGCTTCCATCTTCATTGAGTGTAGGCTTTGCGCGCAAATCCGTTTCAAAATAATATTCGATTCTCGCATCTTCACCATGTCTGGGAGGCTGTCCCTTTGCTACCAAAATATCCTTACAGTAAACCGGCTGTTGAAAAAAAGCAGTCAACTCCTTAGCCTGAATACCAAATTTAATATTTTTATGTGCAAGGTCATTTAAGAATTCCTGTATTGTCATTCTCTCCCCATTTACAGAAGGCGGATAAAAGCGTGCAGTAGCAAGCATCCTGTCCTGACTTACATGAAGCATGTAGTTTTCCCGCACCTCCATAGATGGATTTGCATTAAGAAGTACCTGACTTTCACCATTTGGAGATGTCATGGCTTCCTGAACAGCTTTATTGAGAGATGGTGTATCATACATAATTCCATATCGAACAAGATACTCCATCAATTCTTTTATATTAACAGGACTTC
>CAMBLS010000245.1 GCA_945868485.1 uncultured Lachnospiraceae bacterium
TTAATTACTGGGCTGTAGATTATGAAAAGGATATGGATGCTCCTCTTCTTACCCTGATGAATTTAAATGTGGTAACTGATTTCTTAAGTCAGGAAACCTATCTGGATCGGAGTGGAAATGTACGCAGCATTACTGTGACAGAGCTGGGCTTTTCTTCCTCCTCCGGTGAGAAGCTTCAGGCAGCTGCCTTTGCATATGGTTATTACATCATTGATGCAAATCCTTACATAGAAGCTTTTATTATGAACCGACAGACTGATGCCCTTGAAGAAATCAAACAGGGACTTGCCTTCGGTATTTATGAGATGGATCATTCTGGAAAATACATTTTGGATGTATTTAAATATATTGATACAGACATGGCAGATCAGTATACAGATTTCATGCTGAATATTCTGGGGGCAAAAAGCTTAGAGGAAGCATTGTCCTGGGCACAGTAAAATGATTTGATGAATGCAATGAAGATTATTTCATTGCATTCATTAAATCGTTCATCTGCCTTTCAAAATCAACCACCTTCATAAGTGCCAGTCCATTTCCTTCATCTCCAAGTACGAGAAGTTCTTCCGAAGGTCCATAGCCCATGACCTCCCTGGCTTTCTTGGGAATAACAATCTGTCCCTTTTCGTTCATAGTGACAACACCAAATAAGTGTTTGCCCTTTGGTGCGGGCAATATTGAGGTGCCATCAGGAAGCGTATCTGTGTAGTAAAGTGCATCCATAGTGGTATTATACAGCCTTGCCAGCGCTGCGCACTTATCTACATCGGGGCTGCTCTCTCCTTTTTCCCACTTCGCATATGCCTGTCTTGAAATTCCAAGCTGCTCCGCCACTTCCTCCTGAGACCATCCCTTGATACTTCTTAACATTGCAATATTTTTTGAAAACATGTCATGACTCCTTTTTTTCCCTTTTCATTCCAAACAACAACCATCTGATTACAGGAATTCTCTTTAATACTTCCCATAATATAATGCTACCAAAAAGAGCAGAAATCAATTCAATCGTATAGACAGCCCAAATAGATATGTTTCCCACAATAGGCTTTAACAGGGTATTCACTGCCAAAAGTACATTGATGTGACAAATATAAATTCCCCACCCTGCCTTTGACATGTACTCTGTAAAGTGATTATGAAAATCTAACATTCGCTGTGAAAGACCAATGAAACCAATTGCTGTAAAATATCCATGAATGACACTTACAGGATTCTTTAATACCGCATAATCTGCATAATAGATTCCATAACTATTATGGAGATACCAAGCGCCAAACCCTACACCTATTACCAGAAAGAGCAGACACCACTTCCTTAAAAGTTCCAGAATGTTTTTATGGCTAAATACATAGTATCCCATTAAAAAGGACATTGGATAAAAGCACATTCTATATGTAGAAATCAGCGGCACATTTAAAATCTGGGAACAGCCAACCATAAAAACAGACAATAAGATCAGTACAAGGAGATTTGCCCTTTCTCCAAGCCTCAGAAGCTTATCATTCTTATCAAATCGTTTCAGCAATAACAAAAGGAGGCAGGCAATGAATAGTACCTGACAAAACCACAAGGCTCCGGTTCCTGACGCAACCATAATCAGATATTTGATAAATCCGGGGACAGGTGTGTCATCTGTAAGATAGTTTAGCGAAACAAGATATCCCCCAACCCATTGAATTGTAATGATACCCAATGTACTGGGAACCAGCAGCTTATTTAGCTTATCATAGATAAACTCTTTTGTACTCTTCTTCTCAAGGGTGAATCTGGCACAGATACCACTGACCATAAAAAGCAACATCATGAACCACTGATAAACCCCATATTGAAAAATAGCCGGGAATGTGTATCCTGTAGTCACTGGTGCACCCTGAAACATTGGTTCAGCACCCACATCATTGTAGTAATAAAACACATGAAATATCACTACCACCAAAATAGTAATCCACCGAAGATTATCCAAATAATACTTTCTATCGTTCTTTTCCATCACTGCGCCTCCATACAACAATTTAATAAATCAGATTTATATGACAATTGTAACATTTGGTTGCGCCATACTCTACCACTTATCCTTTACATAATTTGTCGAATCGTGTTAAAAAAAGTTGCATCTGTCAAAAAGACATGCTTTCGTTTTGCATTACAAAATACGATGGAGATTTCCATTATCCGCAGCACTTTTTATACGAACTGAAATATTATCAACTGCCTTGTAAAGATAGTCCATCAACTTCTCATCATTCTCATAATATTCTCGGATTAATACATTAACAGCATTTTTTAGTTTCCCACGTAAGTCACTCAAATTTTCCGTCTGTATCAATGCTTGCATCTTTAAATATTCCTCTGGTTCAAAGTTCAGGATTGATATATTTTTCCCTGCCAAAATGTGAATAATGACATTCATAAGTACAATTTCACATATATTATCGATAATCAGCCTATACTGCTTATCATATTTAGAAAGTATTTCCATTACATATTCAGAAGAAAATTTGTTCAAGAATTTCTGTTCCATCTGTATGCATAAAATATAGTCATATATTTTATCAATTCCTGTATATTCTGAAAGATCTACTAATATAGGATAATCTAATGTTAATATTGTATTCTGTGGTTCATATTTGCAGTCATACCATTTAAAAAACTCTGGTAATCCCTTCACAACTGTATCATTCAGGCACTTATTCTCATAACTGGAAAAATGAGTCATAATCTCGTTATATAAATTTAACGTTTCTTTTGTTTTTTCTTCAACGCACTTTGCACCTATTGTATACATTCTTTCCAGAGGCATTTCATCCTTTTGAACTAACGAAAAATGTTCTGCCTTCTCTCCTTCATGAATACTATATAACACAGCGCCCATTAACTGCTGTGCCTTGTCATAGGTGATAGATGTGCTTTCTTTTGAAGTATAGCCTTCTGCAAGTTTTGCCACAATCGGTACGAGTTCTTCCATTTCATATTTCATTCAGGCTACCTCCAGCAAAGCTCTTTTAATGTCTCTGCGTATAATTCATAACTCCAACGCTCCTGCAGGTCAAATTTTGAATACTCTCCATATCCGTCTGTCTCCTTAAATCCTTCGTATCCTGCTCGAATTGCCTGTGCAAAATTAGAAAGACAGGTGCTTTCCAAATAATCCAAATCACCAAAACACAGATTCTCATATTGTTCTTTCATAAGATGAATCAGTTCGTCATCTGTAATCTCATCATTCATTTCGTTTTTATACAAATAAAATATCTCCTGTAAACGAATTATAGTATCAACATAATTACTCTGATCAATATAATTTGAATCACAAAATTCATGAATAATCTTTGGCACGATACCTTCGCCAAACTCGACACGTTTCTGCTCACGCAATGCCATTTTTCGATTTTCCAAAATCAGCTGTGCATCCTGTTGTGATAATGTAAGTCCAAACTGTTCGGTATACTGATTCGTTTCAATTACTTTAGATAATTGATTTTTATTTTGCAACAAATCCAACCAGTTATTGTCCACAAAACATCATCTCCTCTCTACCAAGTAGTGAGTCATTATAACACCTTCCTGAGCTCATAAACAGTCTTGTATTTTCAGCCATTTTATGGTATTGTAACAACATAAGGAGGGAACTTTTTAGTTCACCTCCCATAATAATCTTTGTTTTTCTCTTGTTAACTCGCTTTTTCTTACATTT
>CAMBLS010000246.1 GCA_945868485.1 uncultured Lachnospiraceae bacterium
CAATGTATGGTGTGGGCGCTTACAACTTTAGGCTTATATCTTTATGCAGAAAAGATGAAATGGTACCACTATATAGTGGTTTTGGCAGTAAATGTGTTTTTCTTCCTGCTGACCAATTCACGGACAAGTTTCTTAGTGACGGTTCTGATTATAGGATTGGCATTTCTTCAGACCGTAAGGAAATCTGAAAATGTGTTACGTTGTAGTGCTGTGACAGAAATTTTTATGACAGTTATGAGCGTGGCTGGTTCTGTAGTTATTGCGGGATGTGCATATAGAATTTATGATTTTGTATGGAATTGGGATCGCTCGGGAATTACGTTATTTTTTGTCAGGCTGAACGATTTGCTTAATGGAAGAATACGAATTTTGGTAGAAAATGACACATTTGAAGGTACGATTCAAACTTGGAGTTTGTTTTCCAAACCGGAGCATATGGATCGGTATTTTGATATGGGGTGGATAAGGCTGTTTTATTGGTATGGCATTATTCCAGCCTGTGTATTTGTAGTCGTTCTTTTGGGAATTATGTACTATTGTTATAAAAATAAGCATTATATGGAGTTGATGCTGATTGCTTCATTTGCGATATATAGTATTATTGAGGCACATGCAATTTCTGTTTATATTGCAAGAAATTATGTTTTGTTTATCATTGGACAATATTGGTATAAGGTTTTAGCAGGGAAAAGGGATTATGTTGGAGAAATTAGAAAGTTATAGTATTCTTGGCACGGACATCAATGTGCTCAATATGGATCAAACTGTTTCTTACATACAGGAATATCTGGAAGAACTAAAGGGGCACTATATCTGTGTTTCCAATGTTCACACTACGGTAATGGCATACAGGGATTCAGAATACCGTGCTGTACAGAATGGAGCGGCAATGAACCTTCCAGATGGAAAACCCCTGTCACTTGTGCAGAAACTATCAGGGATGAAGCATGCAGCGAGGGTGCCGGGACCAGACTTGATGCCTCGCATATTTGAATTATCTGAAGAGAGAGGATACCGCCATTTCTTTTATGGAAGCAAGCCTCAGACGCTGGAATGCTTAAAAAAAGAATTGTCAATCAAATTTCCCAAATTAAACATTGTAGGGATGTATTCTCCTCCGTTTCATCCACTGACAGTAGATGAAGATGAACAGATTATTGAAATGATTAATGAAACCCAGGCGGATTTTATTTGGGTAGGTCTTGGGGCACCTAAACAGGAAAACTGGATGGCGACACATGACGGGAAGCTATGCGGAGTTATGCTTGGTGTGGGAGCAGGATTTGATTTTCATGCAGGCACAACCAAAAGAGCACCTAAATGGATGCAGGAATTGTGCATGGAATGGCTTTATCGAATCATGCAGGATCCGAAAAGGCTGCTCCCGCGGTATCTAGATACAAATTTCTTCTTTATTTCTCATGTTATACAGGAGAAGATTTTTAAGAAAAAAGAGAAAAAGCCATTAAAGATTGCAATGATTGGCCATAAGCGGATACCTTCAAGAGAAGGCGGAGTGGAAATTGTAGTAGATGAATTATCCACAAGAATGGTGAGACTGGGATGCCAGGTAGATGCTTATAACAGATACGGACGACATACAGCAGGAAAGAAATTTGATGAGCGCAGGGAAAAGTATTATAACGGAATTAGGTTAATTACAATTCCTACCCCCAGAAGCAGTTCCCTAAATGCGATTGTATATTCATTCCTGGCAACAGTACGTGCGTTGTTCGGGCATTATGATGTTATTCATTTTCATGCAGAGGGACCATGTACAATGTTGTGGATACCCAAATTGTTTGACATTCATGTGGTGGCAACCATACACGGGTTGGACTGGCAGAGAGCAAAGTGGGGGAATCTGGCTTCAAGGGTACTCAAATTTGGAGAAAAAATAGCAGCGAAATATGCGGATGAAGTGATTGTCCTTTCCCGAAATGTGCAGGAGTATTTCAAAGAAACTTATGGGAGAAATACTCTGTATATCCCAAATGGAATCAATTGGCCTGAATGGAAGGAAGCTGACGTAATCAAAGAGAAATTTGGACTTCATAAAGATGGATATATCTTATTTTTGGCAAGGATTGTTCCAGAGAAGGGGTTACATTATCTGATTGAGGCATTTGAACAGTTGGATACAGATAAGAAGCTGGTAATTGCTGGGGGAAGCAGCCATAGCAATGAATATGTAGATATGGTACATGATATGGCAGCTAAGGATGAGAGAATTATTTTCACGGATTTTGTTCATGGACAATGTTTGGAAGAATTATACTCTAATGCATATGTGTTTGTGCTCCCAAGCGATGTGGAGGGCATGGCAATTAGTCTCTTAGAGGCAATGAGCTATGGCAACTGCTGTCTGGTCAGCGATATTAGAGAAAACACGGAAGTGGTTGAAGATTGTGCTGTAATGTTTAAAAAGAGTGATGTGAAAGATCTTGGGGAACAATTAAAGGAACTGCTTCAAAATCCTCAGAAAGTGCAAAGCTTTAAGGAGAGAAGCCAAAGTTTTATCTGTAACAAGCATAATTGGGATCAGGTAGTGGAAGAGACTATGAAACTATATAAAAACAAGGTGCATTAAGAGTAGCAGAGCGGAGCGTGTTGATGAAGGTTTTAATGGTAAACAAATTTTTATATTCCAACGGAGGATCGGAAACCTACATTTTTGAGATTGGAAAGCAACTCGAGAATATGGGGCATGAAGTGCAGTATTTCGGTATGGATGCTGAGAATCGTATAGTGGGAAATAGAATCGGTAGCTATACATCTAATATGGATTTCCATACCGGAAAGATCAGTAAGTTGCTCTACCCTTTCAGAATCATTTATTCAGTAGAAGCAAGAAAAAAAATCAGACTGGTGTTAGATGATTTTGGACCGGATGTGGTGCATTTAAACAACTTTAACTTTCAATTAACACCCTCAATTATCTATGAAGTGGAGAAATATAAAAGGCAAAGTGGAAGAAAAGTCCGATTGATTTTTACAGCACATGATTATCAACTGGTTTGTCCAAATCATATGATGAGAATTCCTTCTATAAATGAAAATTGTGAGAGATGTTTAACGGGAAGTTTGGGGGAATGTACAAAAAACAGATGTATTCATAATTCTAAGATTAAAAGTCTCATCGGTGAGTTGGAAGGTCGATTATATTGTAAACTTAAAACTTATCGTTACTTGGATAATGTCATCTGTCCCTCCTATTTTTTGGAGAATAAATTTCTTGCAAATCCCTTATTCAAAGGGAAGACAGTGGTAATGCACAACTTTGTCAATGCTCCTTGCAGGGAAGCAGTAAAAAAAGGTGGATATGTGCTTTACTTTGGGCGTTATTCAGAAGAAAAAGGGATTCGCACACTCATAAATGTGTGCAAAAAGCTTCCGGACATACCATTTGTATTTGCGGGAAGCGGTCCATTGGAAAATGAAGTTGATCAAATCAAAAACATTAATAATTTGGGTTTCCTAAAAGGAAATGCATTATATCGATTAATATCAGAAGCTGACTTCAGCATTTATCCATCTGAATGGTATGAGAATTGCCCTTTTTCAGTGATGGAATCAATTGCCTATGGAACTCCTGTGCTGGGGGCAGACATCGGAGGGATACCAGAACTGATATGTAAAGGAAAAACCGGGGAACTTTTTAGAAGTGGCAATGAAGATGACTTAT
>CAMBLS010000247.1 GCA_945868485.1 uncultured Lachnospiraceae bacterium
GATACTGCTACGATGAAGAGACGGGACTGTATTATCTTAAAACCAGGTATTATGATCCGGAGGTCGGAAGGTTTATTAGTCCTGACGATGAAGAAGTATTAACAGACGAACATCAGAATTTCGCACAATATAACTTGTATGCATATTGTTGGAACAATCCTGTAAACATGGCTGATGAAAATGGTGATTGGCCTGGGTGGGCAAGTGCAGCAGCACGAGTAGCAGTAATTGCGGGATTAGCCGTTGCGACAGCGATGACCGGAGTCGCTTTAGCTTGGGGTAATATTGCGACAGGAGGAGTCCAAATTGTAGGAAGTGCTCAAAAAACAGGTACAGCATTCCACCAAATGGCATCCAACATTAAGGCGGGACAGATGGCAATGCAACCGGGGCATTATTCCAAGATAACATTTGATAGAGCATTAAAAACAGCGGGATTAAATGGACGTCAGAGACCGGATGTAATAGGCGTTGCTCGGTATGGGGAAAATAAACTGGTTGAGGTTGTTAGTAAATCTCAAACAAGAAAACAAATGCTAGAGAAATGTTCTGAAATGGTTAGAAGTAATCCAAATACATGTAGAGCAGTCGTTAGTTGGCCTGGAAGGTTAGCTGATTTTTGGAGAAATTTATGGAAATAGAGTGTGAAAGGAAAAAAGATGAGTAATCGTTATTATTCAATAAGAATGTATGTAGAAGAATATCCTTCATCTATAAAGTGCCAAGATTTACTAGAAATGGCAGATGAGATAAGCAAACTACTTGGATGCAATTATGATCATTTAGGATATATGCTTTTAGATCCTGATTATGATTTTAAGGATTTAGGAGTAATGTTAAAGAATAATAAAAAGAATAGGGAAAAGTTTTTGGAATTGTCGATTCCGCAGAATTATTATGGTCATGAAGAAGAATTTCCGGGATCTCCATTGATAAGCTTTGAATTGGAACCAAAAGATAAAATAACATTACCATTTTATTCAATTGATTTGGATTATCCTACAAAGGATTCACAGTATCTAAGTGTACGGATAGATATAAAAGAAGATTTGCTTTCAAAAGAATTGACCTTGGTAGATTTCAAATGTGTGCAGGATATAGTTAGTTCAAAAGGGTATATAATTAATTCGGCTTTTCTGCATTATTATTTGGGAAATTCTCATCGTACCGCATTGGACGGGGGTGGATGTGGATTTGTAACTATAAATGATTGGCGGATTATAGATCATTCTATAAAATTTATTCAAGAGTGGAAAGATAAAATAATGGATGTCTTTTATATGAATTCTTTCAACAAAGAAATAGTTTCTAAAGATGCATTGGAAAATGTGGTAAAAATTGTTGGGGATGAAAATGTAATTGATTGTGAACAAAAAATTGTTTTCAAATTACCACAATCTAAATCAAGTTATTTGTTGAATCGGATTATACCGATGAAAAGCAGACATGCAATTAAAAAAATCTTACAGAAAGAAAATATTTGTTTCAAGGATGCATCTATAATAGCTTCCATTTTAAAACTGTGATGTTTATGAGACCAAAAAGGTTTCAGATCAGAATCTGTATGCGTACTGTGAAAACAATCCGGTCAATTTAACAGATGAGACAGGGATGCTTTCTGCTCTGTTAGGAGGAATAATAGGTGGTGCGATAGGCGGCGCTATAATCTCAACAGTATCATATGCTGTCAGCTGTGTCCTGAGCGGGGAACAGATGAATGGTTCCGGCCTGGCAAATGCGGTCAACACAGGTGCAGTGAGCGGCGCATTAGGCGGTGCAATCGGAGGAATTACAGCAGCATCAAAAATGGCAGAATTCGTGGCAAAAGGTATCGCATCTGCCGGATTAGGTTTAGGCATTGGAATCAAGACAAGTATGGAGACCGAAGGAACTATGGACCAGCGTAAATGGAAAGGTCGTGTTACAGGTATTGCTACTTTTGGGGCTACTTTTGCAGGTTCATTGCTTAAGGTAGATACGGATTTTTTTGGCGCGATGTTTGTAAATTATCATACAGCACTATTTTTTGGCACACCTGTTGAAGTTGTTTCTGTTGCAGCACAGAAAATGATTTCAAAGCCTAAAGAATCTAAAGCACAGAGTGTATCGGCTGTAAAGAGAACGGGGCTGTCCAATGCAGGTAGGGTGGCTCAGAATTATATGGCTGCCAATAAGCCGGGCAGAGGAACACCTTCCGGTTTCTGGACATCTACGGACTATTATTATCTGTACTATGGCGGGAAAGCATATTAAAAGATTAAGTGGTAATTATGCAGGAAGTGCCTGAGCAGATATGTAAGCCGTAAAGGATACAGAATATTTATGTCAGGCGTGAGGAATGAACTTCTCCGCCTGATATAACATCTGTATCCGGAGAAAGAAGATAAGAGATTATTTTTCGATTAATTTTAAAATGATTGTGTCGGAAATCGACCAAAGGAGTATTTATGCTTGAGAATTCTAAAGGACCGGTAGCAGTTAAGGATTACCCTCCTATTATAAGGAAGATTGAGTTGACTGTGATGACTATGATGACCATAGTTTTTGTGATTATTGGAATAGCGATACAGGTATTTGGTATTTGGTGGTTCGCTGATTGTATTTCTCTGGGATATTCCATTGCTTATAGTATATCTTTTTCTTTTTTTTGTATTGGTATGGGGGTACTGATTGTGATGATGTTTTTTGGTTGTTTTTCAATGATTTTTTTTAAGTATGAGATTCTTGCAGAGGGAATCAGGACTAAATATCCATTGCAGGACTGGAGATTGATTTCGTGGGATGCGTTTCAGCAGGTATGCGTATGCTACAGAGGTTACACAACAAGAGGACAAGGTACAGAGCATACAGCACAGTCAGTTGTCTGTTTTGTAAAGAAAGGGGAGAAGAAGAATCTTTATGGTCGTTGGAAGGCGGACAATTCATTTCATCACCGTAGTGTGATTTCTATAGATTATACGGATGAACTGTATGAGGAAGTTAAAGAAAAATGCCCGTATGAGGTGCCGGATCTGCGTAAAACACGGTTGTACAGGCTTTGAATGGATGGTACAGGAAGAAGTACGGTGGCCCAGAATCATATGGCTGCAAATAAGCCGGTCAGAGGAACACCTTCCGGTTTCTGGACATCTACGGATTATTATTATCTGTACTATGGCGGGAAAGCATATTAAAAGATTAATGTTGTGATTATGCAGGAAGTATCTGGGCAGATGTAAGCCGTAAAGAATACAGAATATTTATGTCAGGCGTGAGGAATGAACTTCTCCGCCTGATATAACATCTGTATCCGGGGAAAGAAGATAAGAGATTTTTTTTGATTAATTATTAAATTATTGTGTCAGAAATCGACCAAAGGAGGTTTTTATGCTTGAGAATTCAGAAGGACCGGTACCGGTTAAAAACTACCCTCCCATTATAAAGAAGATTATGAATATTATAGTGATTATGCTGGCTGCAGTTATTGCGATTACCGGGATATTCCTGCTGGTATCTGGCATTTGGTTGTTAGTTGATGATATATCTATAGGATACTTCGGTTTTGATACTGTATTTTGGTTTTTAGCTTTCATGGGTACAGGTGTGCTTATGGTGATGTATATTTTAAATCTTATTTCAATGAATTTTTTTAAGTATGAGATTCTTGCAGAGGGAATCAGGACTAAATATCCATTGCAG
>CAMBLS010000248.1 GCA_945868485.1 uncultured Lachnospiraceae bacterium
CTATCTATTTTCATATCACTTTCACTTCCTGATTCATCATACCATTGATAACACTACATCTGTATGTCATGTTAAATTTATATTATAAACATGTTTCTCATTGCCTCAATTGCCTCAACAAAAAAAGTCTTCAAGGCATGCATCCGCATAGGTATTATCAGCAAACAAGACATACCATGACTTGACTGGCAGCTGCGAAACGATAACTGTAAACACCTGTGGAAATAGACGAAAATGCAAGTGTCTTGATTCCATTATCCACAGCACACTGCAAAGAATTTCTATAAGCATTTGCCAGAGGCTCCGGCACTCCATTTTTTCCACCGTGCCAGATTGGTCCAACGGTGTGGATCACGTATTTGCAAGGCAGGTTATATGCCTTTGTAATCTTAGCTTCGCCAGTTTTACAGCCATATAATGTACGGCATTCTGCAAGAAGTTCCGGTCCTGCAGCGCGATGAATGGCATCATCTACACCACCACCGCCCTCATGGCTGCAGGCAAAAAATTCCTTAGCCTTCTTGAAATCCTGTCCATCACAAGGGGTGGATTCCCATTTACCAAAACTCTGCTCGATCAATCTCGGTTTCACTCGGCATGGAATCCCTGTCATTTCAGAGATCAGCTGTGCTGTAGCCGCAGCCCGACTAAGCGGAGAGCAGAGAATTTCATCAGCTTTAACCATGTGTATCCCCTGTTATAAAAATCACATTCATCCCCTCCTGACCATAATCTTACCATTAATACTCATTTCATAACAGAGGAACCGATGATCCCCCAAGGGTTCATCGGTTCCTGTAAGTCATTCGTTATGAAAGCTTATCCGAGCTGCCCCGGCAATACCAGCTTCTCCTTCTCTGGAAACTCAGCATCATATGCCTGAAACTCTTCCGGATTTTCTTCTGCTACAAAGTATCCCTGCGGCGTGGCATACTCTCCTGTAATACCGTCAAAGTATCCGGACTCCAACTCTTTACACAGGAAAAAGTCTGCTTCCATTCCTTCCGGTAATCCGTGATATCTGATTCCTTTTGTGGAAGCCACCACAAAACCACTTTTACCGTAAAAATCAATATTTCCTTCAAAACATACTGCTTTGCATCCATACTCCTTAGCTTTCTCTAAAGAATAATCTAGTAAAATCTTACCGTATCCCTGCCTTTTAAGCTTTGGTGTGATACAGATGGGGCCCATTGTCATGATAGGAAGCTTCCTTCCATCATCTACAGAAATCACTGCTTTTACAAAAATGTTCTGTCCTATGATTTCTCCATCTTTTTCCATGACAAAATCAAGTTCCGGTACAAAATCAGCATCGTCTCTCAGCTTCTTAAGGACAAAATGTTCTAAGCATCCTGGCCTGTAAACATTCCAGAAGCTCTCTCTCACAAGGTTCTCTACAGCTCTGTAATCTTCTCTTTTTTCCAAACGAATAATATAGTCGTTTTTATTCATTTTTTAATCCTCCTGAATATTGTTGACTACGACTTGCGAATCTGAATAGTTCGCGCAGACCGCTTCGCTCAATTACCATACCGGTGGGAGGTTTGTTTTGATTGTATGCAAACCTCCCGGTTAGCCTACAATCTCCATTGTTCTGTACTTGTTCAAAAAATACTCTCCTAAGTTATAATATTTATAATCAGCCTTTCGGCAGGATTATCTTTAAACCCAAGAACTAATTATACTACTCTTACAATATATCATCATTATAAAAGAAAACCAATAGATTCCTGCAAAATATTTCTATTTTCCGCAATATGCCTTAATTGCTTTATCTGCAAACTCCGGGGTTCCTTCACCACCCATTTTATCAATATTGATAGTAAAATCACCGTCGCCTGCATACATTTCTCCAAGACACAGCAATATTTCATCTGTACAGGTATAAAAATGCTCTGTAATAAAATCCTGCAATCTTTTTGCAAGGCCAACTGCCGCTTCACTCTCAGGACTCTGATTTTTTATCTTGCCGAACTCAGCAAATATTTCCATCATTTTAATGTTGATTGTCTGCTGCTCTTCCTTGCTTCGCCCTGCAGATTTCTGTTCAAATTCTTCATAAGCTTCTGTCTTTCCCCAGGATGCTTTTGCCTGCTCGGCGTACTCATCAATTTTTCTTGTATCAAATGCTTCAAAACTCATTTTCTTTACTCCAATCGCTTTTATTCCCCAGGCAAGATCAATTAGATTCTGTAAATGTTCCTTACGGAGTTCCAGCAAATGTATCTGCTGTTCCAACGCCTTACTCCGATCAAAATCCGGACTATCCAGAATATTCTTGATCTCTTTCAGTGAAAATTCCAGTTCCTTGAACAGCAAAATATGCTGCAACCGCTCCAGTGCTGTATCGTCATACAAGCGGTATCCAACATTTGTAACTTCTGTGGCCGGCAAAAGTCCAATTTTATCATAATGGTGAAGAGCACGTATACTTACTCCGGATATTTTGCTGACTTCATGTACTGTCATCATTTTGATCACCTCTCTCTGTGGTAATCATAGCATAAACTATGACATAATGTCAGAGTCAATACCTTGATTTCACTTTATTTATAAATGTTCAAAATTACTTTTATGGACTTTTCATTTTCAAATCTAACAATCTGTGAACTTCATCCTTGAGATCTCTTGGAAGTTCTTCCTCCATACGTTCTGAAAACAGCCTTGGCAGAGCAGTTCCTTTATCAAAAATCCAGCGACATGCCAACACAGGACGCAGCACATAGAAATACTTCTTTGCTCTGACCATTTCACGTTTCAAATATTCCCTATAGCTACCCTCTGCCATGCTGATATAATGATAGAGGCTACATTTAGAAGAAAAATAGTCATCCATAATATTTCTGAATTTATCAGCAAATTCTGTTTCTTTATAAACTATAGGCGAAGAAAACCATTTGAATGACGTTGGATTCGATTTGTACAAAAGCCGCAGTGTTTTTTGCAAATCCCAACCATTAATATCAAGCATATTATTAATGGGGTGAAGCAAATCCCCAGGCCCGGCTTCCGGATTCAACAGCTAACAAAATCCATACATTTTCTTTTTCTTCAATTTAATGTAGTTTTTCGATAATCATCTTTTTCATTCATTTTCTCCCTTATTTTCTTCTTCCATGGCACATCATCATCAGAAGCCTTGAAATTATACACAGGTTTCATGATATCTCCATAGCATTCCTATAATCTTCCATATCCAAAGACTCTTTTGCCTTTAACCGGGACATAAGTCTTCCGGCACCATGCGGCGCGGAATAATTCCACTCCGGATTGCCTTTTCCAACAGCAATGACTAAACCGTCCCGCATATTAATCGGAATCAATACCTTCTCGCCTGCATGAGCAGCAATGGCACCCTTGCGAAGAATCATCTTTTTCAAAATAAGTATGACATTGTAAAAAACCGGCAGACATTCAAGTTCTGCCGGTCATTACTTATTATTTCCTGCCTTGTGAAAAACTGTACGTTTATGCTAATGCCGTTCCCAATGCTTTGCATGCAGACAATGCTTCATCATCCGGCGAATCATTGCAGATTACACTGTCGCAGGCAAGCACTGCCCCGGCAGCTTTACAAGATTCTTCCCAGTTACGCATCCATTCTCCGTCTCCCCATCCGTAAGAACCAAATAATGCGATTTTCTTTCCTTCAAGATTACTTTCACAGTCATCCC
>CAMBLS010000249.1 GCA_945868485.1 uncultured Lachnospiraceae bacterium
TGTTACCTCCACATTCTTTTTTATTTTGAATGTCCGCAAAATCCGTCCTACATCTATGGGATTACTTGGAAGATTCCAGTGCATAATCACACGACAATAATTATGAAAATCCAATCCTTCCTGTCCGATTGATGTTGTGGCGAGCACAAATGGACGCATTGGTGAGTTAAAGGCATTTCTGATATTTTCTTTACGCATGACTACCTTGGAATTATCTCCTGCATCCTTTGTAAATCCAACTGCATAACTCGACCTTATTCGACATCCATCACTCTTCCTGTCAGCTCCGTTAATACGTTTTTTGAAATCAGGATAAGTATCAGCGATATAGGTGGCTGTATGTATCTTCAATGAATCCATCATCATGTCATGCACAATCTGATACTGATTTCCATCCGACTGAAAACCTGCTGTTTCTTTCAGCATATGGATATATTCATCAATCATTGCCTGAAAACAGCCATCTTTACAGTATTTAAGTACATTCTGCCAATGGGAATTATCATCCCTGCATCTGCCATAAGCAAGATCAATGATAGCTGTTGACTCCGGCAAATTGAAATTATTGACAAATACCTTTGCAAGCGATGTTGCTCTGGCTGTGCTTCTTCCATTAGAACGATAAATGCATATTGCTGGCGAACCCAGTACCATATTTACCAATGTTTCCAGAAGATCCTCCGGCTTTCTTCCAAGATGAATCTCCTCCGGGGCATCCAAATAACTTCTTAGCTTATCAATATGAGCAATAAAGCCCTTATTTCTCTTATCCTTTGAACTGCTTCTGACCTCAGATGTTGTATCCTCTTCGTCTGTATTCATTTCCCACACAATATCCTCTATCCAATGCTTTGCATAGATGACTCCATCCATGAGCATCGGTGCAAGATAATACCACCTGGCATCTTCCTTATTGTTACCCGAATCACCATACTTTTCTTCGATTATCGCAAGCTTCTCTTTCAGTTTCAGCCGTACAGATTTCTCTATTACTTCTAATGATTCATGATTATTCAATGACTCAATCGGTAAATACATATCAGAAAGTGTCTTTGAAGGATAAAGCAGTGCAAACAGGCTCATGCCTCTTACTTCTCCATTTGAAACATTAAACCTGAGCCTTGCCACCGGGTATCGTCTCGAACCATCCGCAAAATACCCCGTATTCTTCTTATCCTGATTCTTTATCTGATGTACCAGTTTTCCAACTGTAAGTCTTTCCGCCTCATAGGAAACAAGCGCACCTATCATTCGTGGAACCATCTCCCATGCAGAAAATACAAGTATTTTTGAAAAGCCTTTGCTGTTTTTATATGCTCCCTGCATCTCATAATATGGCAGTGATGGAGGAATCCACAGATATTTTTCTGCACCGCCGGTAAATGCTTTTTCTTTCAGTGCCTCAAGCCTTGCATTGGTTTTCGGCAGTTCATCGTATTTATTGATTTTATTGCGATTCAGCCACAAGAGACATTGTTCTCTTTCACTTCCAAATTCATCTGGATGTTTTATATAATATTTTTCAATCTGCTCTTTAATCTTATATTTCTTCATAAAGGACATAAGATATGGACAGCTCTTTGCATAATCTACCGGTAAAGAATGATTTGAATCCGTTTTTGACAACAATCGTGACATCTGTATATAGGAGTTTATGTCATTTTCATCTATCTGCAAATGATGCTTCACGCTGCTGTCATCCGTATAATCACCGGAATCCATGACAGATATACGCTCTGTCCTGCTGACTCCCTGATACATGGCATTTTCTGCCAGCTCCTTCATACGGATAATTGCACTGTCCCCTGCCTTCAACTCACTTAGAGCATGGGAATAATTCTTCCACACTTCCTTAAATTTAATGTCTTTGACTTCATCATCAAAAAGAAAGTTCATAACCTGAAAAAACTCTGCATAATGCTCATCAAGCTGATTTTCATCTATCTCTTCAAGGGTAGAATACAATTTATATGGTGTAGCCGACAACAGAAGTACCCTTGTATCATGTCCACTAAGGAAACTGTGTGCAAGAATACCAAGCTCACTGTCATCGGATGACAAAAGAAACTTAAATCTCTGAAACTCATCCATGATTACCAGATCCGGCTCAAGCATAGATACACTGATTCTCGCAAACATCACACGAAGCTTATTCATCACATAGTAATTGGAATATGTAAGCTGTTTATTGTATCTTCTTTCATGCAAATGATTAAGCAGCATGTCCCTTATACTTTCATACTCCTGATAATTAAGGATTTTTTCTATCACATTTTGTGGATAGACACCCTTCGTCATCTTTTCGCATTCTGCCACACGATTTTCAAAGTTCCATTTTGCCCATCCATCCCATGCTTTTACAGCATCCATTATCATAAATTTTTCAAGAGAAGTTACATGTCCTTTAAAATCCGGCATTCTCCTTAAAATGGCATACATCAGTGCTCTTTCCTGCACACTTCCACCTCCGGTGGTCATGCGGAAAGATGTTTCCGGTGTAAGTGGGATAAGCTGTATAAAACCTTCCTTTATCTGCGGATCATTTTCCTGCTCAGTAATCTTTAAATGCTGCATAGACAGTCTGGTATCTGATACTGAGCCGATGGCATTCTTTCCTGTTACATCAAGTTTTCTGATATTCTGATTTGCTATGTTCTGATTAGAGCAGATATAAATTACCTTAAACAGATCATCTTTCTCTTCGATTCTAAGTCTTGCTGTCTTTACAATTGCTCCTCTGGCAATAAGAGTTTTTCCCATACCCACTTCATCTGCTACAAGCACACGATTCTGATTATGCCGGAACAGATAATCCACTCTCTCCACAGTCGCTCTTTGAAAATCCTTCAGACCGGAAAGGGTACGCTTTTCAATTTCATCTATATTAAATTGTGACATGACATCACCTCGTTATCTTCTGATTTTCAAAGTATTACAAAAAGTCTCATACAGTTCACGGAATTCATCCGGTATAATATCCTTATCTGTAACCATCTTAAGCACATATCCAATGTCTTTTATTCTTTCCGGCCCTTCTACAGATGTCTTTAACATCTTTTCATAGAGTGCCGGCATTGCATCACTCGAATTGGCAAAAAAGCCGGATTCTCCCATCTGCTTTCCTTCAAGCATAGATGCTACATAATCATCACCAAGTACAAACGCTATGTACTCAACAAATGATGCCCTATCTTTTACCACACTGTTTACTGCAGCACTTTCTCTGTCATCCGGGAAACCACTTGTAGGGATCATAATAATTCTGCGAATTGTATCATCACCTGATCTTGCAGTAATCTCATAGAACTCTGATAACTGCAAGATCTCAAGCTCTGAAAACTCTATATGTTCTGACAATGTCTGCTCCTGCTTTGAATTAAATGGTGATACTGTAACCTCACTATCAGATTCAATACCACTGAACTCAACCTCTATCTTGTACTTTCCAGCATTCTCATTATCTTCTGAAATTACAGCCTGCCTTTTCACTCGGCACAAGTCCTTAATTTTCTGCTCCAGCAGATTTCTATTGTCACTTTCTGTTTCCAAAACAGCATCCGCTACTGTAACCTGCTCAAATGGATTCTTTGCATCTCCTACCGGTCCACAGAATATATCCTCTAAGAATTTAATTACTTCCCTTATGTCCCTTCAAAGTTGAAAT
>CAMBLS010000250.1 GCA_945868485.1 uncultured Lachnospiraceae bacterium
CTGGAAAAGGATTTTCCGGTACTTGCAAACTTTGGAGAACTTGCAGAAAAGTACTGTTATTCAGATTCCAATTCATGTCTGATGAAATTGGGGATGATTGGTGAAACTATTGTAAACTTGATGTTTACATATGACAGAATAGCATTGCCACAGGAAAATACTGCTGTGGCTAGAATTGATACCTTAGTCAGAGAAGGACTTTTAACAAGAGATTTGGCTACCATATTGCATGGACTTAGAAAAGTCAGAAATAAGGCGGTACACGAGAACTATTCTTCGGTAACAGATAGCAAGAATTTCTTGCTTATGGCATATGGCATGTGTGAGTGGTTTATGCAGGCTTATGGGGATTGGAGTTATACCCATAAGGATTTTGTTATGCCAGAAGAAAATGCAATGCTAGTTCCTGTTGATAAGGCAGCAGAAGAAAAGAAAGAAGCAGAACTTGCAAAGCAGGCTGAAGAAAAGGCGGCAAATGCTCCAAAAGTTGCTCAGGACGAACGTAAAAAGCAGGCATATAAGGTTGCGAATCAGAGACCTAAGACAGAAGCTGAAACTCGCTTTTTAATTGATGAACAGTTACGAATGGTAGGTTGGGAAGCGGATACAGAAAATATTCGATATTCTAAGGGTGTAAGACCCACAAAGGGAAGAAAACTTGCTATCGCAGAATATCCTACCAATTCAACAGTTGGTAATCGAGGTTATGCGGATTATGCTCTTTTTATTGGTGAAAAATTAGTGGGCATTATAGAAGCAAAAGCAATTCATAAGGATATACCTTCTGTTATTGATTATCAGGGAAAAGATTATCCGAGATGCATCCGAGAAGAGGATGAAAAGTATGTTATAGGTAAATGGGGTGAGTTTAAGGTTCCGTTTACGTTTGCTACAAATGGCAGACCATATTTGGAACAGTATAAAACAAAATCTGGTATTTGGTTTTTGGATTTAAGAAAACCGGATAATTCACCTATGGCATTACATGGTTGGATGAGCCCAGATGGAATGGAAGAACTTCTTGAGGCTGACGTTGACAGTAGAAATAAAGAACTGAAAGAAATGTCGTATGATTTGCTTACAGACAAAGACGGATTAAATTTAAGACCATATCAGTTAAATGCAATTAAGGCGGCAGAGGAAGCTGTAATTAGCGGAAAACAGACTGCATTGCTGGCAATGGCAACAGGTACGGGCAAAACAAGAATGGTATTGGGTATGATTTATCGTTTCTTAAAAACAGAACGTTTCCGTCGTATTTTGTTCCTTGTTGACCGTACCGCTTTAGGCGAACAGGCGCAGGATGTATTCGAAGAAGTAAAGATGGAAGATCTTTTAACGCTTGATGATATTTACAATATTAAGGGCTTAGAAAATAAAACTATTGATAAAGAGACAAGAATTCATATATCAACAGTACAGGGAATGGTTAAGCGCATTATGTACAATAATGGTGAAACTATGCCTGCTGTGTCAGATTATGATTTACTCATAATAGACGAAGCGCATAGAGGATACATCCTTGATAAGGAAATGTGTGAGGATGAAGTTCTTTACAGAGATCAGAGAGAATATCAAAGTAAATACAGAGCTGTTATAGAATATTTTAATGCCATTAAAATTGCACTTACAGCCACACCAGCATTGCAGACAACAGAGATATTTGGTCAGCCGGTGTTTAAGTATACTTATAGAGAAGCGGTTATTGAGGGATACCTTGTAGACCATGACGCTCCACATGAATTAAAAACAAAATTGAGTTCGGAAGGCATTCATTATAAACAAGGAGAAACTGTGACAATATATGATCCTGTTACGGGAGAAATTACTAACAGTGAACTTATTGATGATGAATTGGATTTTGATGTGGATTCGTTTAACAGACAGGTCATTACAGAACCTTTTAATAGAGCTGTTTTGGAAGAAATTGCAAAGAATATAGATCCAGAATCTCCGAGAGAACAGGGAAAGACTTTGATTTATGCGGTAAATGATGATCATGCAGATTTGATAGTTTCAATTCTCAAAGACATATATACGCAGTATGGTGTAGACAATGATGCTATTATGAAAATTACCGGTAGTGTTGCGAATGGAAATAAAAAGAAAATACAGGAAGCTATTAAGAGATTTAAGAATGAGGATTATCCATCAATAGTGGTTACTGTGGATTTGCTAACGACAGGTATTGATGTTCCGTCTATATCGACGCTTGTGTTTATGAGACGTGTCAAATCTCGTATATTATTTGAGCAGATGCTTGGAAGAGCAACTCGTCTGTGTAAGGAAATTCATAAAACGCATTTTGAGATATATGATCCGGTCGGTGTTTATGACTCTCTCGAAGATGTAAATACTATGAAACCGGTAGTTGCGAATCCTTCAACCACATTTACGCAGTTATTAGATGGATTGCAGGAAATGGAAGATGAAGCACATGTGAAGAATCAAATAAATCAGGTAATTGCAAAATTACAACGCAAAAAGAAAAATATAGATTCCAAAACAATGGAGCATTTCATTGATATGTCAGGTGGTATGGACCCGACACAGTTTGTTTTGGATATACAAAACAGAGAACCAGAAGATGCAAAGAAAAGATTGCTGGCATATTATGATTTGTTTAGAATGCTTCAAGAGAGCAAAACGAATGGTGGAAAGCCAGTTGTGATTTCGGATAAAGAAGATGAATTGCTCAGTCACACAAGAGGATATGGTAATCAGGATGCTCGTCCTGAAGATTATTTAGATGCATTTTCAAATTATGTACAAAATAACATTAATGAAATTGCAGCGTTGAAAATTATATGTACTAGACCAAGAGAACTTACACGAGATAGTTTGAAATCGTTGCTTCTCACTTTAGACAGAGAAGGATATACAGTTCAACAGTTGAATACGGCTATTTCTCAGTTGACTAACGAGGAAATGGCAGCAGATATTATTAGTTTGATTCGCAGGTATGCAATTGGTTCTGTGTTAATCAGTCATGAAGCAAAAATAAGAAAGGCTGTTGATAGATTGCGCAAGGCACATACATTTACAATGCAGGAACAAAATTGGATTAAGCGAATGGAGGATTATCTTTTGAATGAATCAGTACTTAATGTTCAGGTTTTTGATGAAGATAGTCGTTTCAAATCTCAAGGTGGATTTGCAAAGATTAATAAAGTATTTGGAAATAAATTAGAAAGCGTCGTTTTAGAACTCAATGAGTATCTATACGATGATGGAGGAAAAATTGCATGACAACACAGGAAATCGTATCGAAACTTTGGAATCTCTGTAATGTTTTAAGAGATGATGGTATAACATATCATCAATATGTAACGGAACTTACATACATTTTATTCTTGAAAATGGCGAAAGAAACAGGTGCAGAATCACAGATTCCGGAAGGATATCGCTGGGATACATTGAAAGCAAAAAGTGGTGTGGAACTTAAGAAGTTTTATAAGGAATTGTTGAATTATTTAGGAGAAAATTGTACTGGTCGTGTACGTGAGATTTATCAGGGGGCTGCTACTAATATAGATGAGCCAAAGAATCTCGAGAAGATTATTACAACTATTGATGGACTGGATTGGTTTTCGGCACGTGAAGAGGGGTTAGGCAATCTTTATGAAGGTCTTCTCGAGAAAAATGCT
>CAMBLS010000251.1 GCA_945868485.1 uncultured Lachnospiraceae bacterium
ATAACCATAAATAATTTGGTCTATAGCCCAATACGCATCATTTAGCTCGGCTTTTCTTTCTGCTACCTCTGGATTTTTGTGCTGATAGTACCGCAATACTCTCCTGCCAAAATCTTTTCCAAAGTCATCCGTGCTACAATCCAATAAACATAAAAAGTCATTATCCGGATCACTAACTATAAAATCGCCAAAATCAATAACTCCAAACAATCTGTTATTATTAAAAATCATGTTACTGGCACTAAAATCATTATGTACCAAGCACGGAGTGTATTTAAACAAAATGGTATTGTTCAATATGTTTGAAAATATTAACTCGATGTGATCAAGAATATCAGCCGTCAATAACTGTTCCTTTTCAAGGATGCTGATAAGTGATTTTTTATCTTGCAAATATTTAGTTTCCTTATCTTCCCGAGCATCTAAAAAGAATTTAGCAGAACAATCAATCTCTATGGAATGTAACTCTTTTAAAAATGTTGCTTCGTCGAATGCAAGAGCATCTTTTTCTTTTTCTCTCAACTTATGATACTGCTCGTAAGTAATATGCTCTCCTTTAAGATATGTCATAATATTTGCTCGGTCACTTTGATACACTACCGCAGGAGTCTGATACGATAAGTTGCAACCTTCTAAAAACCTATACAATTCAAACTCTCTTTTTTGAGCATTTCTAGCAGAATCTCGTTTTGGAACTTTCACAACATATTGTTCATTGCATAAAAAGGTATCACTATCATCACCAGATGACAAATAACGGAGCTCATTTATCCTTATCTGTTTATTCAAAAGACTATATATTTCAGCGTCCAAATCAACCATTTAAGTCTCCTTTATACGTAATACTATTCTTCCTCTACTTAAAGTCATAACAGAAACTTCAAATATTTTTGCTTCAATCTTTTCGCAAGACTAACTTCTTTACAGCATTGTTCAAAACTACCATTCTAATAAATCTTTTAACAGAGCATCCACACGCTCTGTACAATCTGCTTCTCGGGTTTCTTGTCTCCGCCAATCATCTGAAAGAGGGAAATAGACTTTATCATTTACTATTTTACCCATATCCCATTTTCCGTTTGTATTTCTCTGTTCAACTAGCCAGTCCGCCACAAATTTTAAATCGCTCTTAGCAAACTTATATTTTGAAAGTAATTCTATTGCTCCAAGATAACGACTTGCTTCTCTACTTTCAAAACAACAAGGTAGGATAGATAGTTGTTTATCATATATGTAATATATACCGCTTTCTTTATTCAAAGCATAGCTCATAAGAGTCATTTCTGTCTTGGCATTCAAGCAATCTGTAAGTAGAGAAATAGGATAAAAATTCATAAAATCTATAAGTCTTCCTCCGTTCGGTTTCATCCCTAAGATTTCATGATACGAATTAACATATTCAAAGTGGTTATAGGTACCTCCAGCAAAAGCGTTAGAAATAACAGCAGCCCACTGCTTTGCAACTTTATTAGCATTTGGATTATCTCCTGTAAAACGTCTAATCCATGTGGCTAATATCAGTGATGTAAAGATGCACCAATCATGTACTTTTTCTTGTCTGTCGGGTATTGAGTTTTTTCCGGTCAGACAATCATCCATATATGCTACTGCTTTTTGAATGCATTCATCCTCAATTGTATAACCTAACCGTTCAAGACGTCGAAGCGCTTGCTCTGTCGTTAACGGCGCATTATAGAATTTTGACAATGAGTGAAAGCACCCCCATTTCCCGTCATCCTCTTGTAATGCAATTATGCTTTTTGCCCATTTTCCATCTTTGTGCATATAAATCCTCCCAAACTAATTGGATAAATTGAAGCTTTCGTGTATCTTAAATATTCTTCCAATCTACATGGTCAGTCTTAGTGCTATCACATGAATTGGGCCAATTCAATTTCCAGTTAGTGTATTGGTCTTTCGAAATTATATTCTGATGGTACTCGACATATCGGGTATACCACTCCTGCATAAATTCATTCACAAGATTGTATTTCACAGTGATTCCGATGGGAGCATGGTACTGGAAATAGTTTGGCTCGTTGTAGGAGCCTCTGATAACCCAGTCCTCATCCGGTTCTCGTACTTGCTCAAGCTTGAACAACTCCAAAAGACCGAAAGTTTCCATCCAAAAGAGATTTTCCAAAATATCGGTTGCATTTGCAGTTGTGTAATTATTCAAAGAATAGATATTTACTCTCAGTGCTGCTGCAATAAGTTCAAGAGCATCTTTCTTAGGTGATTTCTGATCGCTTTCGTATTGGCGTATGCGGACATCTGCGGATGCTTCGGGGAAGCCGCAAGCCAGTCCTAGCTCTTTTTGCGTCATATGTCTGAATTCTCTAACAAAGCGAATTCTCTGACCTTGTGTCATGGAAGTTCAACTCCTCTTCTATTTTTTATTCATTTTACCACAGAATGCGAAAAAAGAAAAGAACCAAAAAAAGTTCTGAAAAACTCTTGACAGAACTTAAAAAGGTTCTTATAATACAATTATTACACAGAACCATAAAAGGTTCTAATAAAACAGAAAGGAGGAGAATCATATGGTAGATACCAATATCAGACCTGCATACGTAGATGTTGCAGAGGTATGTAGAGATTGGGGATGTAGTCGTTCCAAGGGATATGCCATCATTAAGCAGCTGTCCGAACAGATGAAGTCCGAAAATCCCCGCTTATTAACCATGAGCGGCAAAATCAATCGTATTTACTACGAAGAAGCGTGTATGAGGAGATAGGCATGGGAAAGAGCAATAAAAAAGGCTCTTGCGCCAACAAGAGCCCAGGACACATATATTGCTATATGCATCGTAGTCAAGGAGAGCATAGCATAAAAAGTGTCCTCTTTCAAGAGAGGAGATGATGAAAAGATGCCTGTATTAAAGAACAAGACGCAAGGTAACTACGTAAACGTCTACAAGGGGATAGCAATGGACCCGGCTTTAAGCTTAAGGGACAGAGGTATGATGCTGACATTGTTATCCCTGCCGGACAATTGGGATTTCACAACGGCAGGACTTAGAAAGATACTTCCAGACGGAAAGCACTCGATTAAGAGTAGTATCGACAGTCTGCAGGGATTCGGGTACCTGAGTAAGGAGCAGAGCCGTGGTAAGGGTGGTGTGTTTGGAGAAAATGTCATTGAGGTATATGAGACACCACATTCACCGTTTCCCGATTTTCGGGTACTGGATAATCCGGCAGCCGTAAAACCGGTAGCCGAAAACCGGTCACAATTAAATAATAAGAAATTAACTAATAATGAATCTAATAATAAGGGATTAAATAATCAATCTATCTATCAGAAGTCAGAGCCTGATGGGATGGATACGATGGAGGCTTACACAGATATCATCAAAGAAAATATTGAGTATGAAGATCTCTTAAGGGACAATCCCTACCAAAAGGATGTAATTGAAGAGATTCTGAATCTGATAGTAGAAACTGTAAGCGTGAAGAGAAAGACGGTGCGTATCGCAGGAGCAGATTATCCCTATGAGTTGGTAAAGGGAAAATTTATGAAATTGGATATGAGTCATATTCAGTATGTTATTGACTGTATGGCTGCGAATGCCAGTAAGGTGCGTAATATCAAGAATTATCTGCTCACAGCGTTGTACAATGCGCCTAATACAATCGGAAATT
>CAMBLS010000252.1 GCA_945868485.1 uncultured Lachnospiraceae bacterium
GGATGCACCTTCCGCCAGTTCAGTTGCACTCTGGGCAAGTTGTCCTGCACCTGAAGACACCTGATCAGCCGCACTCTTAATCTGGTACATTGTTTCACTTAAAGAGCTGCTGATTTTACGTAGTGAACTAAGAATTTCCTTGAAATCTCCCACATAATATTCAGATGCCTTGCTGTCAATATCTAAATTGCCCTCCGCCATCTCTGCCAGTAAGTAATGTACATCCTGAATCATCTTCTGCATTGCTGTAACGATTTGCGTAGTAGCCTTTGCCAGAACTCCAATCTCATCTTCTCTTTCAATAACCGGCATTTCAGTCTGCAAATCACCCTCTGCAAGCAGCTTTAATCTGTCTGTACACCTATTAACCGGAACACTGATTCTTTCTGCCAAAGTTCCTGAAAGCGTTCTGGTTGCAAAAATATTGATGATTCCTATAATAATGACAATCAATATTGCAATATATGTCATTCCCATAAAGTCACTGAGAGGTGCGTTGATTGCAATACTCCATCCGTCCGTACCTTCAACAGGTGCAAATGCCAGCATCTTATTCGTACCACCATAGAAATAAGTGCCAAATCCACTTTCCCCGCTTATCATACGACTTTCCAGTGCAGCAATTTTCTTCAAAGAGGAATCCGTCTTGGCCTCTTCAATGCTGTTTTCCTGGGACAACACAGAATCGATATTCTTATGTGCAATTACTGTACCTGTTTCATTTATCATGTATGCGGAGCCTCTTTTACTTACATTGATTCCGTTTACAATGTCATTTAAAAAAGATGGATCAGGCTCAAGGTAAACAGTACCTATTACCTTAGTGTCAGGTATTCCTCCTTCCCACAAAGGAGCCGCAATAAGAATATGAATTTCTCCATCTGATACATCGGGATCCATAATACACACTTCTCCATTCATCGTCCTCTGATGGAATTCTGTATCACTAAAATCGGTACCATCAAAGATACTGATCCCATTTCCATCCAAAATATCACCTTTTACCATTTCATGGGTAGCGACTCTCTGGTCAACAATGCTTTTTTTGTCCTCAACAGGCAAATCCTCCTTGGCAAGTCTTGCCACACTTCCCATTTCCACAACAATGTCCTTGTATGATGTCAACTCCCATTCCACACGCTCCGCTGCCACCACTGCCATCTGTTCCATAGATGACTTAAGTGTACCCCTGGTACTGATGATATTCAATATGCAGGAAGCTACACCAAGCTCCAGGATAGCCCCGATTACAAGAAGCACAATCATCTTTTTAATTTCAATTTTGATGGATTTCTCCTTTTTTTCTTTTGTTTTTCCTTTCATTTTGTTGCCCTCCCTAATACACTTTTATTTTGTTTTAGCCGCCAGCTCCTTCATTTCCCTTGCATTCATGAGTACAGCTTCTGTAACACTTCCACTCCCCAAAAGCCTGGCCAGCTCTGCAAGACTCTTCTCCTGATCAAGTGCCTCAATACGGGTTACCGTCCTATCGTCTCTTACCTGTTTTTCAATCAGGAAATGAGCATCTGCCATTGCCGCAATCTGTGGCAGATGAGTAATGCAGATAACCTGATGATCAGAAGAAAGTTTTCCCAGCTTTTCAGATACCTTCCATGCTGTCTTACCGCTGATTCCTGTATCAATTTCGTCAAAGACAAGCGTTTCTGTCTCCTCCTGATCTGCAAAAACCGTCTTAAATGCAAGCATAATCCTCGACAGCTCACCTCCACTTGCTATCTGCTGCAACGGCTTAGGCATTTCACCGGGATTAGTAGAAATAAAAAATTCAATTTTATCATAACCATCCTCGGAAAACTGATCCGGCTCCGGCTCTACTACAATTTCAAATACAACATCAATAAAGTTCAAATCTATAAGCGCCTCCTTCAGTTTCCCGGAAAGCGCTTCTGCAGCTTTGACTCTGCAGCTTGAAATTTTTTTGCATAATTCTATAATCTGGTGCTTCTGTTCTTCTCTTTTACTTTCCAGCTTATCCAGATAGTCATTAAAATTGAGAAGTTGCTCCAAACGCTGATTTTTCTTTTCAAGAACCACCTGAATTTCTTCAATAGTATTGCCATATTTGCCTTTAAGGTGATTGATAATATTCAGTCTTTCTTCTATCTGTGCAAACTCTTCCCCATCAAAATCAAGACTCTCCTGATAATCCGCCAGTGCTCGATTAAAATCGCCTAACAAATGTTCAATATCTTCCAGTTGTTCCGCCAAATCCTGTGCGGCTTCATCATAGCCTGCGGCATTTTTTAGTTCTCGAAGAGCCCTTCCCAAGGCTTCTCCCGCAGAGCCTTCCTCCTCATAACCAGTCAGCCCATGCACCAGAAAAATTGACTCCTTAATTTTTCTGGCATTTACCATTTTCCGATAGGAATTTTCCAGTCTCTCATCTTCCCCTGGTGTAAGGGCGGCTGCTTCCAGCTCATTTACTTCAAAGGAAAGAAGATCCATTTCTCTTTTTCTTGTAATTTCGTCCTTACAATTTAAAGAGATTTCCTCTTCAGTCTTTTTATATGCCCCATAAAGCTCTTTCAGTTGCCTCTTGTATTTATCAACCATATTCCCTGCATAGTCATCCAAAAGCTCCCTGTGCTTTGTCCCTTTAAGCAGTGAATGATGCTCATGCTGTCCATACATATCAATAAGACTTCCAGACAACATTTTCAATTGCCCTGAACTTACACTTTCGCCATTAACCTTGCAGATACTTCTGCCTGCCATAATCTTTCTCTGCAAAAGAAGGGTTCCATCTTCTTCAACAGGTAATTCCATTTTCTTGATTTCTTCCTGTTGCTTTTGATTTAAAGAAAAAACCAATTCAACCAGAGCATACTCGGCACCTGTACGAATATAATCCTTATCCGCCTTAGCACCCAAAGCAAGATTAATCGAACCAATAATAATTGATTTTCCTGCACCTGTTTCACCTGTCAGAATGTTCATTCCCGGAGAAAAAGTTACCTCCTGTTCATCAATCAGTGCAAGATTTTTTACATGTAAACTTTCTAGCATATTGCTTCCTCCCTACGCCCTTCTCTCAAGCGTATAGTCGGTTACTCCTCAAGAACGTTATGAATTTTTTCCATAACAATCTGTGTATCTTCCACAGTTCTTACTGCCATCATAATGGTATCATCTCCTGCAATAGAACCTACAATTTCCTTTAATTTCATGGCGTCAATTGCTGCGGCAACTGCCATTGCCATTCCTGCCACGGTCTTTACCACCAGAATGTTTTGCGCCATATCCATTGATACAAATCCATCCTTCAATACTCTTATGTATTTATCACTTAGATAGTGGTCACTGTGAACTAAAATCGCATATTTTTGTCTTCCATCTCCCATAGGAATCTTGGAAAGCTTAAGCTCTCTGATATCCCTTGAAACAGTAGCCTGAGTAACCGCATAGCCGTCTTCCCTCAATCGATCTGCCAGTTCCTCCTGGGTTTCAATCTCAAACTGTTCCACCAACTCTTTAATTTTTTGATGTCTGCTCTTTTTCATGTTTGCGATATCCCTTTCCCACTTTTAGTCACTCATCTTTCTGTGGAGCACTTCCAGAAAACTTGCCTGACTTAGTTTTACAATTCCCGTTGTCCTGTCAGATTTTTG
>CAMBLS010000253.1 GCA_945868485.1 uncultured Lachnospiraceae bacterium
GGTTTCTCCAGGTTTTCTATTTCGGCCCGCTGTGATAATAATCAGATCACTATCCGCACAATCTAAGTAATCTCACGTAATGAAAGTGCATATGCCACAAATAATCCTACGAATCCAACTTCTATGAAAACAACTTCTCTGTTTCCGAGTTTATAAATTGGTTTCACCAGCTCACCACCCCAGTTATTATATGTTCACCTTAATGGTTCTGGTAAGTCTTTCAACAAGATTATATCCGTCCCAAATGAAGTCAAAATCCATTGTCTTTCCAATAGGAACAACACGATCTACACCTTTTATACCAGAAATTAACAGCGGTATAATTGTCTCTTTTTCCCCAAGATAACCAATTGTCTGGCAGTGAGTATTGTTACAGAAGTCACGGATTTCAAGAATATCATTGCAATCATATTCAAAAAAGTATCCTGAATTATCTTTTAGTTCCATTAATTCAGGTTGAACCTCCGGAACATTGACTCTTACAATATAATTATCCTCATGTTTCTCAATATGAGTACCTTTCTTTGCAACAGCCATCAAATAGCTACTAGTCAGCTTGTTAATACCCATGATGGGCTGAAACTGATATTTTTTCTTGACCAGATCATGCTCATATTTCCAGAAAAGGTTTTTGGCTTCTTCCTTCTTATCACCCATCCATACAACCAAACGTGGACTTGTACAAGCATTCTGATCAGAAAGATATGTATCGTTATAAAATTCCTCCGCCAAACGCTCTTTGTCGCCAACTGTTAAGTACTTTTCACTGTCGATAACAGCTAATGAATATCTGTCAGCAAATGTGATTTCCCCTGTTCTTGGTCCAATAGGCGATTTTCTGATTTCTGCAATCGTATTGTCGCCACCCCATATAATACGGGTGTCTGCTAATGCAGAAAACAAGTCATTTACCTTCTGGTCTCTTCCATATCTGACAAGGCAAATATATGGTTTCATATCCGGGTATTCTACTAACGCTTCATTAATCGCCTTGTTGATGATGGAAACTTGCGGAAAATCCTTTGACGGAATACGTACTACATTAGCATTACCAGTTAATAATCCAGTGAGCAACGAATACGCATAGTTAACAGGAACATTAGAAGGTGCAATATGGAATGCAACGCCTCTTCCAATTTTAATATCTGAACTTTCTGTTTGAAAACGCTCTTTGAGTGCGAGTACAGATGATTTTCTCATCCAAAATCCCAGTGTAATAACATCAGGATATGCCTTTGCTTCACGAGATTTCATCAAAATTTTTGACAGCACATTCAAAAAATCAACAACACTGTCATCAAAAGGACATTTCGAACTAACATCCTTTAAAGCTATTACAATCTCATCATTACCAACTAAATAGGTAACACCTTTTAATACTTCTTTCATATCTGCATTAGTTAAATTTTGCTGCATAAGTGTCACTGCACCCCCTTATTTCAGCATTTTTCAATCTGCCAAATATCTTAAAATACTTTCCTTTACGTCCACATTGGCAATCATCTTCACCAAGCAACACGCCTTCATCTTCAGTGATTAAGGAATGTCCTGGATAAGATTCAGGAATTGCTGAAACCACCTGAATAATACCGCGCTCGCCAACTTCGCATAATTCAAAATCTTCCGGTCTGCGGATTAATACGTCAGAGAAAATACTTGCATGCAAATGCCCGCATTCGCACTGCATATAGATGCAGCCTGTCTGCTCTACCATTCCATAATAATCGTGAATATGATCCAAACCACATACATCTTTTAAACAGTTATGGAATTCCTCTGGACTAACCGCCTCACTTACAAGTTTCTTCCATCCGCCACCATGTACTAATACTCCATTGGACAAATCAAATGTAATGCCTTCTTCTTTCAAACGGACTAATTCTCTATAAAAATGCTGCCATACCATAAAGGTAAAACCAAACATAAAAATTCTCTGACCTTGATATTTTTCAAGGAACTCCTTCAAGCCTTCCACATCAAGATGCATATCATCATCCAGCGCGTATAATTTTTTTGCACCAAAGATAGAAAATCCTAAGATTCCTGCGCCTCTTGCAGAAAACATTGCTCTATTTTTTACAACAGAAGGACAATCGAGGATAATCATTGGCATTCTGCTTGACCCTGTAAATTCATTCACAATCTTTACCATCGTCTTCTGCTGATTTGAAGAAGTTACTTTGTCTAGATATATTTTAGAAACAGCCTGTCCTGATGTTCCTGATGAAGTCATAGTCTTAACAACTTCTTCATCTGGAATACTCTTCAATGATAACTCTTTAAATAAACGTACTGGTAGAAATGGTAATTCACTATAATCTTGGACATTATCCTCATCAAATCCGATGCTAGTAAGCATCTGATCATATTCTTTGCAATTATTTCGATGGTGTTTTGTCAAATCAACTAATCGTTTCGTAAGAAGCATTTTCTTCTGCTCTTTATCTAACGAATAAGGAGCAATCTCTAATAATTCTTCATATGTCATATGCTTTATACCAACCTCTTCTTAATTTCCTGTGCAATCGCACAGAAATGTTCATTTATAAAAAAATGGTTTCCTGTATATTCTAATAAATCTATGTTTTCAAAATATTTATTCCAGTTTTTCATATCTTCATACGATGTATCACTTTCAGAGTAAAAAACTGTCGCAGGAATATCCGATTTTAATTTCAATTTTTCAAATTTATACTTTCCTATAATAGAATAATCTGCACGATATATTGGCAAATACATTCGCCAGAAACTCTTATTATCAATGAGTTTATCTGGTACACCACCAAATTTAATTGTTCGTTCTTTAACAAACTCATCTATATCACTTTTATTATAGTCTGCGTAAACAGCTTTTGTATGTGGTTCATGCGCAGCAAGAAAAACATGAACTGGTAAAGGCATTTTTTCATCAATTAACTTCTTAAGTACTTCTACTGCAGAAATGCTCCCCATACTATAGCCCATGATTGCATACGGTTCATTTGCGACAATACTCTCTTTGATTTGAACCAGCATATCATTTGCTAATTCATCAAAATCAGAATAAAAAGGGGATCTATGTCTTGTGCCATGACCTGAATACTCTGCAGCTATAAGTTCAACATTCGGAAGCAATTCGTTCTTTAATTGATCATAAAATGTAGAATTTCCACCTGCATAAGTAAAACAAATCAGTTTCATAGATCCCTCTCTTTAATCATTATTCATAATATTTCGTCAACTCTTTATAAAGTGTTTTTCCTGCGTCATTCTTTGGAATCTCATTGATAACGATTGTTTTAAATGCAGCCGGATTAAGTTTTGTTTTGAATATAACAAACTCTCTTACTTCGTCTGCAATAGAATCGTCTGTTACAAAGATATACATATGGTCATCTACTCCAGCGCTTGCACAATCAATTCCGTCGAAATTGCCTTTAATCAGGCGATCCACTTCATCAAGATTCACTCGATTTCCATAAATCTTTAAGAATCTCTTTTTTCTTCCGACGATGTAATAATATCCATCCTGATCAAACTGAGCCATATCTCCGGTTTGAAGAATTCCACTACGCTCATCGCCTTTAATCAGATC
>CAMBLS010000254.1 GCA_945868485.1 uncultured Lachnospiraceae bacterium
TTCACTACTGATAGTCTGCGGTAAAAGCATAATATCCATATAGGAAATGGTGTCCATCATACCTGCATCCCGCTTAATCTGTTCCGCAGTTGCAAAATCAACCAGGCAATGTTTTGCAATTTCTTCTGTAAGTGCATCTCCAGCCATAGGAATCATTCCATAGGCCAGTATACATCCATCATTTGTAATGGAAATATCCGAGGTTCCTGCTCCTACATCCAGAAGAGCTATATTCAACATACGAAATCTTTCAGGGATTGCCAGCTGAATCGCCGCAATCGGCTCCAACGTAAGGCTGGCAACTGAAAGGCCTGCAAGTTCTACTGCTTTATATAAACCATCTACCACATCATCGGGAAGGAAGGTTGCAATCAGATCCACACCTATGGTTCTGGCTTTGTGTCCTTCCAGATTTCCCATTGGATATCCATTTAAATAATATCTGACCACAGAATGCCCTACACAATAAAACTTTGTTTCATCATCTTCCTTTTCTGCTAAGAATTCCTGATAAGCCTTCTCTATGCCTGCTGAAATCAGTCCATAAATGTCCTCCTGGCTTACTTCTCCATCTCCCGTAAAAGGGTATTCCACATTGGTAGTTACCGTGCGAAGAACACGTCCAGCTGCGGCAATACAGACTTCAGTCAGTTTTCGTTGGGTGGCATCCTCCAGCTGTTTCTTTACCTCCGCAATCGTCTCTCCCACCTTTTGAATATCATGGATCTGTCCATCCAACATTGCTCTGGTTTCATGCTCCTTTACCCGTTGTGCCAGCACAATGAACCGATTTCCACTTCTATACCCCACAGTTCCTACAATACTTCTGGTTCCTATATCTAATCCAAATACCAATTGTCCCGTATATCGTCTTCCTTCCATTACAGGCTTTCCCCCAATTTTGTATCTATTTGTCTATATGCATTTTCAAGGCTATCACTGTTGTCAATCACAACACTACAATATTTTCTGAAATTTTCTTCCGAAAGCTGTGTTTTCATAATTGCATCTATCTTTTCATCGGAATAATTCCTTGATACCTTAAGGCGTATGCGTCTTACCTCTTCTCTCGCATAAATATACCACATTTCATCTACAATGTTCAAATATCCATCTTCTATAAGAAGTGCCGCTTCCAAAAAAAGGAAATCAAGGACTCCTTTTTTCCTTGCATCTGCGATTTCATCAAGAATCATTTCCTTAACCGCCGGATGTATGATCTCATTTACTTTTTTCAGCAGTTCTTCCGATTCAAATATCCTCGCAGCCATTTTCCCTTTATGTATGGTGCCATCTTCATTCAATATGTCTGCCGACAAAAGCTCTATCAGCTTATCATAACAAGGAGTTCCGGGCTTCTTTACCTGATGTGCCATCTCATCTGCAAGAATAATCCTGCAATTATAGTTTTCAGCAATGTATCTTAATAACGCAGATTTCCCAGCCCCCACACCGCCTGTAATTCCGATTACCTTCATAAAAATCTCCTATTACTTTGCCTCATACCAGTCATCGCCCTCGTGCAGATCAATTTCCAAATGGACAGAAAGTTCTGCCGCACGACTCATTTCTTCCTCAAGGATTGTACGCACTTGCATTGCTTCTTCCTTCTTAGTTTCAATCAGCAACTCATCATGTACCTGAAGAAGTAGCTTTGATTTTAAGCCTTCCTGCTTCAACCTGCAATGAACCCTGATCATGGCAATCTTGATGACATCCGCCGCAGTTCCCTGTATAGGTGAATTCATTGCAACTCTCTCTCCAAAGGAACGCTGCATAAAATTACTGGAAGAAAGCTCCGGCACTGGTCTTCTTCTTCCGAACAAAGTGGTAACATATCCTTTTTCTTTTGCTTCTGATACGGCTTTGTCCAAAAAGTTCTTAACCCCCGGATAGGTAGCAAAATACTGCTCTATATATTCTGATGCTTCCTTTCTTGTGATGCTTAAATCCTGGCTTAATCCAAACGAACTGATGCCATATACAATTCCAAAGTTTACAGCTTTTGCGTTGCGTCGCTGCAAATCTGTAACCTCATCAAAAGGAATATGGAACACCTGAGATGCGGTAATTCTGTGAATATCTGCATGCATCCGGTAAGCATCAATCAACTGGGCATCTCCAGACATATGAGCAAGAATTCTAAGTTCAATCTGAGAATAGTCTGCATCTGTAAAAATGCAGCCCTCTTTCGGCACAAAAACCTTTCTGATCTTTCTCCCCAACTCCATACGCATAGGAATATTCTGCAAATTAGGATCAGTAGAACTGATTCGCCCGGTTGCAGTAATTGTCTGATTAAAAGTAGAATGAATACGGCTATCTTCTCCAATAAATGCCGCAAGCCCATCCGCATAAGTGGATTTCAATTTGGCAAGTCCACGATATTCTAATACATCTGCCACAATGGGGTGTTTTTCTGCCAATTTTTCCAACACATCTGCTGCAGTAGAGTAGCCGGTCTTGGTCTTCTTTCCGCCTGGAAGTGCTAACCGTTCAAACAAAATCTCTCCCAACTGTTTCGGAGAATTGATATTGAATGACGTTCCGGCTTCTTCATATATTTTCTGTTCCAATTCACTGATACGACCTGCCAGAGCAACTCCATACTCCTTCAATTCCTCCGGCTTAACCAAAATGCCCTCCTTTTCCATATCATAAAGCACATAAGTAAGAGGCATTTCCATTTCCCTCATCAATTTTTCCATACCGGCTTCTTCCAGCTTTTTCATAAGAACAGGGGCTGCCTTCATACTAACATAAGCCAAAAAACAGGCATACTCGGTAAATTCCTTTGGCTTATCTTCAAATGCATCTAACAGGGATGCTTTTCCAAAACACTGCGTACGCTCCGGTATCATCAGCCCTAGGTGCTCATTGGCAACATCTGCAAGTGTGTAGTCATTCTTCAGCGGATTCAGCAGATAGGCTGCCAGAATCACATCAAAAAATCTTTCTGTCTCATCACAGGAAATATAATCATAAATATTCTTAATGTTACCACAGACTATTCTGCACTTTAAGGCAATTTGTGCCATCTTGTCCTTCAGATATCCTTCTGTAAGGAGACCTCCACAGTGAATAAAGCTACAGCTACCGTCTGCAAATGCAAGGGAAAAACCAACCATTTCCTTATCTGCCTTAGAATCTTTTAATACAGCAAAGCCCAGCATTTCTTCACTTTCCAAAGCCTTCGAAAAAATGGCTTCAGCCTGGCCAAATTCTTCGATTATTTGAAACTTTGTAGTAATTTCATCATTTGAAACACCTTTTTCGAAACGTGATAAAAGGTTTTTAAATTCCAGTTGCTTAAATATCACATATGCATCTTCTGTAAAAAAATCCTGGACTCTGGCATCCTCAAATGTCAATTCAATTGGACTATTCACATTAATCGTAGCCAGCCTTTTACTTAAATATGCTAATTCTTTATTCGTCTCCAGTGACTCTCGAATTGCCTTTTTAGAAATTTCTTCCAGATGTGCGTAAATATTGTCAAGGGAGTCGAAATTAACCATCAACTCTGTTGACGTCTTCTCTCCCACTTT
>CAMBLS010000255.1 GCA_945868485.1 uncultured Lachnospiraceae bacterium
AAATACATCACTGATTGGTGCACCTGCCGGTACCATCGGAAATACTTTATCATCTTCAGGTATGATACATTCTATCAATACCGGTCTTTTCAGCTCAATTGCCTTTCTCAAAGCATCTGCAACCTCTTCCTTACGGGTAACGCGAATTGCCTCACATCCAAGTCCCTTTGCTACCATACAGAAATCAACACCGTCATTTAAAACAGTCTGAGAGTAACGCTTTTCATAGAATAAGGTCTGCCACTGACGAACCATTCCAAGCACATGATTATTGATTACCACTTCAATAATGGGAATCTGGTATCTGGATGCGGTAGCCAATTCATTCATATTCATACGGAAGCATCCATCGCCTGCTATGTTAATACACACCTTATCGGGTCTTCCCATTTTTGCTCCAATACATGCACCAAGACCATATCCCATGGTTCCAAGTCCACCAGACGATAAAAAGGTTCTAGGCTCAGAATATTTGTAATACTGTGCTGCCCACATCTGATGCTGTCCTACATCAGTCGTAATAATTGCTTTCCCTTCCGTAACCCTGTCAATCTCTTCCATAATATACGGGCATGACAGAACAGCGTCATCATAATTCAACGGATATTTTTCTTTTAATTCTGTTATATGTGCATTCCAGTCACTATGTTCCTGTTTCGGAAGCTGCCCGTTAATCTTATTTAAAATTTCTTTTAAATCCCCTACCACAGATGCCGATGTACGAATGTTCTTATTAATTTCCGCAGCATCTATGTCAATGTGAAGCACCTTGGCTCCTGACGCAAATTTTGAAGCATTTCCCACTACACGATCAGAAAACCTTGCACCCAGAGCCACAAGCAGATCGCACTCACTTACTCCAAGATTAGACGCTTTGGTTCCATGCATGCCAATCATTCCGGTGTATCTTTCATCATGACCATCCATGACGCCTTTTCCCATCAAAGTGTCACAAACCGGCGCATCCATAAGCTCTGCCAAAGTGCGCACTTCCTCATATGCACCGGAAAGTACAGCACCACCTCCCACATAAATAAAAGGCTTCTTAGCTGCTTTCATCAGCCCTACTGCTTTTTGAATATCTTCATCTGTATATTTACAAACCACATCAAGTGCCACCGGATCCTGTCTTTCATACTCACAGGTATTTGCAGTTACATCCTTGGTAATATCTACTAAGACCGGGCCCGGTCTTCCCCCCGCAGCAATCGCAAATGCTTTGCGAATCGTATCTGCCAACTTATGAATATCCTTTACAATATAACTGTGCTTGGTAATTGGCATAGTAATGCCCGCAATATCTACCTCCTGAAAGGAATCTTTTCCAAGCAACGGCAAATTTACATTACATGTAATTGCTACCACCGGAACCGAATCCATGTAAGCAGTTGCAATGCCTGTTACCAAATTAGTGGCACCGGGACCACTGGTTGCAAGACACACACCAACTTTTCCCGTCGCACGGGCATAGCCATCTGCCGCATGCGCTGCCCCCTGCTCATGGGAGGTCAAAATGTGATTGATTTCCTGGCTATGCTTATATAAAGCATCATATACATTTAAGATGGTGCCTCCGGGATATCCAAATACCGTATCAACCCCCTGTTCCTTTAAGCATTCTACTACGATTTCCGCACCTGTAAGCTGCATCTGTCCATTCCTCCAATACGTTATTTATTTTTGGGGATTTCCAGAATCGCTCCCCTGTTTCCACTGGTTACCATTTCTCTATATCTTGCCAGATAACCGCTGGTTACCTTAGGCTCTCTGGGCTGCCATTTTTCTTTCCTTGCATTCAGTTCTTCTTCTGAAACCTTGATATCAAGCTTCATTTCCGGGATATTGATGCTGATGATATCTCCTTCTTCCACCAGTGCAATAGGACCACCCACTGCCGCTTCAGGTGAAACATGACCTATGGAAGCTCCTCTGGAAGCACCCGAGAAACGTCCATCTGTAATAAGCGCAACGCTGGAGCCCAGTCCCATGCCCGCAATTGCAGAAGTGGGATTTAACATCTCACGCATTCCAGGGCCACCTTTGGGTCCCTCGTAACGGATAACCACCACATCTCCTGCTACAATTTTGCCACTCTTAATTGCCGCAATGGCATCCTCTTCACAGTCAAACACTCTTGCAGGACCTTCATGTACCATCATTTCCGGAACAACTGCGGAACGTTTTACCACACTTCCGTCAGGAGCAAGATTTCCCTTAAGTACAGCAAGACCACCTGTTGTAGAATAAGGGTTATCTAAAGTTCTGATTACCTCAGGATTCCTGTTCACAGCATTTTTGATGTTTTCTCCAACCGTTTTGCCGGTAACAGTCATACAGTCCGTATGAAGCAGCCCAGCATCTGCCAGTTCCTTCATCACTGCATAAACACCGCCCGCCTCATTTAAATCTTCCATATATGTAGGACCTGCCGGTGCAAGATGACACAGATTAGGAGTTTTTTCACTGATTTCATTAGCAAAAGCAATATCAAAGTCAAAGCCTATCTCATGCGCAATGGCAGGTAAGTGCAGCATAGAGTTTGTAGAACATCCCAGGGCCATATCAACCGTCAAAGCATTTAAAATGGCATCCTTTGTCATAATATCTCTTGGACGGATATCCTTGCGGTACATTTCCATGACTGCCATACCTGCATGCTTTGCAAGCTTAATTCTCTCTGAATAAACTGCGGGAATGGTTCCGTTTCCGCCAAGTCCCATACCAAGTGCTTCTGTCAGACAGTTCATGGAATTAGCCGTGTACATTCCCGAACAGGAACCACAAGTAGGACAAACCTTCTCCTCAAATTCTCTCACTTCCTCTTCTGTCATGGAGCCTGCTGCATGAGCCCCCACTGCCTCAAACATAGAGGATAGACTTCTCTTCTGTCCCTTCACATGTCCTGCCAACATGGGACCACCGGATACAAATACGGTAGGAACGTTGATCCTCGCAGCTGCCATCAAAAGCCCCGGTACATTCTTATCACAGTTTGGAACCATCACAAGTGCATCAAACTGATGAGCCAGTGCCATACATTCGGTTGAATCCGCAATCAGATCTCTGGTAACCAAAGAATATTTCATACCAATATGCCCCATGGCAATCCCATCACAAACGGCAATGGCAGGGAAAACCACAGGTACACCACCTGCTTCTGCTACGCCAAGTTTGACCGCATTTACAATTTTATCCAAATTCATATGCCCCGGCACAATCTCATTGTAAGAGCTGACAATCCCAACCATAGGTTTCTTCATTTCTTCTTCTGTAAATCCCAGTGCATTGAATAAGCTTCTGTGTGGTGCCTGCTGGATGCCGGCTTTAACATTATCACTTCTCATTTTTAATTCCTTCCTTCTCATTGATTTCTTGTATAAAGAATATAATTTTCATTTTCATAGGTTTTTGTCATATTCTGCTCTATATAATCCCATGGAATTGTATTGTAGTAATGATAAAATTCCCAGACCATTTCATCAAAATCCGGTTCTGTCATTCTTTTATCAAGAAGTACCAGATCACT
>CAMBLS010000256.1 GCA_945868485.1 uncultured Lachnospiraceae bacterium
GCATTCTGGACAAATAATCCTGTTCCACCGGATTAAGGCTGTCGCTTGTAAAAAGCTCATCGTGCCGCATAAATTCATCACGAATCACATTTTTAATTGCCGCATAAGTACTGGCCCAATCCGAAAACTTTGCATCTTTGAAAGTGATGGAAATCACCGGAAATGCACCTTGCATCTTCTGATATTTTTGACCGCATGACCAAATCTGTTTATCTTTAAAGTAAATAGATGTATCCTCTTTCGTTTTTTCAAAAAAAGTTTTAAGCATATCAAGAGCAAGTGTTTTGCCGAATCTTCGTGGTCTGGTAAACAAAATGACCGGAACCTGATCGTCAATCAAATCACGAATCAGAAGCGTTTTATCTACATAATAGCTATTCTTTACTACATCCATGTAAGATGTATTGCCGACTGCGCAAGAAAGGATCTCTCCATTTCCCGCTTTAGGTTTTTCAGTGCCAATGTAAGCATATGCAGTCTCCTCCGGAACCTTCCAATTGCGACCTTTTCTCAAAGCACCTTCCAATTTCCCTGCATTGCATAATCCTACTACTCTTCTGGTTGATAAGCCCATGATCCCGGCGGCTTCTTTTGTTGAAATATATCTGATATCGGTCATATCATCATTCCTTTCTGAACATCCACAAGATTTTCTCTGGCCAAATTGCAGAAAAATTATAATGACTTTAGATATTCCTCTACGTTCAGATATTGAATACCTTCCAGGCTACCACTTTCACCACGATAAATGACATATTTTCCGGTAATTTCTCCATAGCGATGGCTTGTCATAGCGCATTTTTCCTCGTCTTTCAAATGGCGGCTCTGTTCTGGAACCTGTTCTTTACTGTACTTCACTTCGTAGATCTTGCAGTTAAGTTCCTTTGGGTCAAAAACTACCATATCGAACTCTCCGACTGCAAATTGAAGCTTGAATACCTTTTTCTCCGGATGAGCAATTTTCGTTTCCAGTAAAACAATATCTTCCATCATTCTTCCACGGATCTCGCTGAGCAATCTATCCAGGATTCTCTGTCTTTCAACCAGCGATAATTCACTGAACTTTGCATCGAGAAGCAGATTAGACACAATTGCATTGGCCTGCGCATATCGTATACCTGGCTGAGTGATTACTGTCACACTTTCTTTTCGATTGACTTCCGGCAATGATTCGAGATCAATCTTCATAATCAGATCCAATAAGGTAAGGTATTCCTCTATCTGTGCCATATGATAATCTTCAATCTGAATGCTTTGCTCTTCCTTGTTCAGAATATCGAGCATCTGCATCATACCACGTGTCACTGCATCCAGATCCATATGTGCTTTGATATTCATAGGAGCTTCCCTGTCTCTAAGCAGATTTGATGCCGTTACAGCAATATCATGCGACTTGAATGTCCTTTCAACAACCCTGCGCGTGAAGCTGTGATTGATGTTTTCAATTACACGATTGATTACATTCGTCAGTTCTCCCTTTTCATACAGATCCAATAATGAGCGGAAATGTCCACCATATTCATACATCTTAAGGGAATGCTGGATGTTTTTTGCAATCGCTGTATCAATATATTCTTCCGCACTTCTGGCTGAAGCAAAGATAGCATCCTCGTTGTAATTTACACCGCTTAAACTCATGGTTCCACCATAACGGATATACTCATCAATTCCTTTGATTCCGAGAACCTCCTCGAATTCACGATACGGGATGAATGTTGTATGCATCATAATACATCGATCATACAGCTGTTCCTCTTTTGAGAAAGCAAACCCCAAAGAATCCGTTCCTGATAAAACGATCTTCATTCCGCTGCTGGCATAAATATCTGAGAAGAGTGCCGCACCTTCGATAAAGTCCTCCATGAGTGTTACCTCATCGATAAATACATACTTGAAACCTTTTGTCTCCAGCAGCCTTAGATCCTCATCGATATCTTCCAGGGTATCTCTGGATCTCACCTGGATAAAGGCAGCCTTACGAAATTCAGTTTCAGGTAACTCTGTAAGAATCTGACGAATCATCGTTGTCTTACCGGTCCTTCGAAGGCCATAGATTACAAACACTTTATCTGTCGGACTGCCGAAAACATAATCTCGTAGTTCACGAATACATTCTCTCTTCTTGTATTTCTTTGTTACAGCAATTTGCGCGCGAAGACGGCTGCCTGTTCTTACAGTTGTCTTAAACTCCAGATGTTCTTCTTTTGTGGTTGCCTTCTCCGGAATAATTTGTTTTTTCAATTCTTTGAGATCTTTTTCCAGTTTCTTTCGCCGATCAATTCTATCTTTAAGTTCTGCAACATCTTTAAAATCAATATATTTTTCTACACGCTTACCATTCCTGGTGATTCGATGATAATAGTATTCTTTATCTCTAATCTTCTTTTTTGTGATGCTACCTTCGGGCAATATGGCAATTTCCCGTTCAATCTCAGCAATTGCATTCATTAATTCTTCCTGACTCATGAGTAACACCTCCCAAACTTGTTATACCTATTATACCCATTTTCATTCATTTTATCAAGGGTATAATGGGTATAATATCATCTTAAGTTTGATCCAACAAAACTAATGGTCGCCGTCTTGGCTACCATTTCGACGCAAATGAAAAGAGAGTACTTTTCCCTTTATTTACTCTCCAGTGACTTGGCCAAAGTAGATAAAAGCGCCGCCATCTCCGGATTGGAAAGGACTTTCGCCAGGAGCTCTGCATCCACATTTGTCGGAAGTTCTACTGTCTTTCCGGCCACATTGGCATGCATACTTGGATCCAGATTCTTCTTCTCATAAAAGGCCTGCTCAAAGAGTTCCGCATTTTTTCTACGATTATCATCAATGATATGAGAGTATACATCAGTAACCATATTGATCTGGGAATGACCGGAGTCTCCCTGTACCGCCTTGATGTCACCGCCATTTAACTTCAGCTTGTAGGTAACACTGGTATGACGAAGGCTGTGGAATACTACCGGTGGAAGATCATGTTCCTTCTTCCATTCCACAAGCATCTCTGCCACAGATTTTGGAAGAAAGACTTTACGGATACTGCTCTCTGTCTTTGGTGATTTCAACACACGAACGGTCTTGTTTTTTACTCTCCTCCGGAAATACCAGAATCACATCTTTTCCTCGAAGTTCCTGAATGGCTGCTTTGTCTACTTGCTGCACTTCCTTATCAACATAAATAAAAGCCCGGCTCTCCGCAATGGCTTCCTCTGATATATCCACACAGTCCCAGGTAAGCCCAAGCATTTCTCCCATACGAAGAGAACAGGAAAATGCCAGATTAAGGGCCAGCTTCAGGCGATCATCCTCACAGACTTCCAGTGCATGCATCAAAGTCTCTGCCGTCCAGATTTCACGTTTCGCGCTCTTATACTTTGGAACTGTTGCATAGATCACCGGATTCTTTGCCATCAGCTCCCATTTTACTGCCTGCTGAAAACAATTGCGAAGAAGTTTATGAATATCCCGGATCGTTGCCGGAGTTACATACTCTGACTGACGCTTTCCGGTTGCCGGATT
>CAMBLS010000257.1 GCA_945868485.1 uncultured Lachnospiraceae bacterium
CAAATCAAGATCCTCCTCCGAAAGTCCTGTCTTGCTCGCCAGAGGAGCTGAAACATAGCCCTCCGCTCTGTACAGTGCATATGGGATTATACTTTTCTTTCCCATTTCAGTATCACCGGTTTCTTTTCTTGTATCTGTAGTTCTTGCCTGTCTTGTAATAGTAACCTCGTCAATGGTTATCGGAGACTGGCTCTTGGCGAAGTTTATCTGAACCGGGCCTCTCACAATACCACATGGGTCATCACCAGTGGACATTACTGCTCCAAAAGCTCTTACATCAAAGTAATGTTTGCACATATACTCTTTTGCACGTTCTACATCGTCAGCAACTTTACCCTTTTGCCCTGTCTTAAGATTTTCATTTTCATATGCTTCTTTGAATTTGGCATTTAATGATCTTTCAGGTTTAATCAGTATGTCATATCCTTCAGCACAATCCTTTACCAATTCAACATAATTTCTGATTTTTCTTTTCAGACACACATCTGTTATGTATCCACAGCCGCTTTCCATGTCCATCCTAGGAGAATTGCCCGCATCAGGGTCTCCGTTTGGATTGCCGTTTTCAACATCAAATATCATTACAAAATCATATCTGTTCTCAATAGTCATTTTAGTTTCCTCCCTTTATTTTTCTTCACTACCTTTTTTGGTTTCAGCGAACAATACCTGTGACTGCTTGTAATAACCGATAATAAACTCTCCCTGCTCCCTCAGATTAAGATAATCAGGAAAACCATCACCAAGCTTTGACACTATTTCTCCTATCATTTTCTCATAATCTTGATATTTCTTCCGGTCTTTTCCCTCTAACTTTTTCAGGTGATTCTGTGCCAAACGATTAAGCTTTGGGAATACCATCACCGGTTTTGTTGCTGCAGAAGCAAAATATCCATCTCTGATGGTACGGTTAAGATCTCCTCCTGCCGCCTCACTTTGTACTTTTTCCAAAACGGCAAACAATCTGCCACACAAATATGCTTCGCTTCGGTTTTCTTTGTCAAGTCCCACTTTCAATTCCTCCTTTTCATAGTTTCTGTTGATGCAGGCTCTGATTAGTCCTGCGCGGACATTATTTATTTTTTCTTTTCCACTATCGGTCTTTACTCTTCTTACCATGGTGGAAAGAAGACCCTCTGGCAGACGGGTACCGTTAACCATCGCTTCAAAAAGCTCACTCATCAGAGCCGGATTTGCTTTCGCGTTTTCTCCTGAGCTTTTCGGAGACACAAGTTCTCTTTTTATCGAATCGAGCCATATAGCCTTAAAGTTCGATGTCGTCTGTAGATCCTCCTGAAACTTTGCTATGTTCCACAATACATCAGCATATTTTTTCTTCACTAAAAACTTCAACGACAATCTTGATGAATTAGGCTTCAGACCTGCCATATAAAAATCAACATCTCCGTCGATGTCTTTTAGTTCCTCACTTCTTAAAGCACCGCTTTTACCCCGTTTCAGAAGGTCATAAATTGTTCCTTCTATCTGCTCTGCACTGATGCCTACACCGTTATTAGCAAGCAGAGCACGGAAAAGGTCTTCTTCCGTTTCTCCCTGCTTGACTGCCCAAAATATAATCGTTACATCGTCAAATGCCATCTTGTGCTTATCACTTGACAGAATATAATTTAAAGCCTCAGTATATTTGAGCATAGCCACTTCAGAGATGTTACTATTAAAAGACTGCTCGTTTCCGTAAGATTCTTCAGATGGATTTTTGAAGCTTACCAACACATTGCCAGTTGCAAGTCCCCCGTATACTCCCTTTATTTTACTGTGGATTCTTGCAATACGAGTTTTTTCCCCTGTAACAGCACACTGAGCCGTTACCGTTTTTTCTTCTTCCTCCGTTTTCTCCCCCAAGAATTGTTCGTACCGTTCTATTATGTTCGGTTCTTTGTGCAGGAGTCTGTCCGGTTCTCCCGACAGGCAAAATACAAAGCCTCCGGACCCGTATCCTTTTCCCAGACTCAATAATTCGGCATTTTCGTTTTCTCTTTCAGGTTTCCAGTTATTGATAAAGTTTCTATAAGCATTGATGACCGGTGAATCCAATCTTTCGATAAACTCAAGATTTTTTGTGACAAATGCCTCGTGGGATTTTCTTGCTTTTCCTGTCTTATCTTTTTCTGTCAGCTTGTCATTCTCAAAATTAAGCCCGAATATGTAAAGAGGTCTGTGCTCTATTATATTTGCTTCGATACCAGGCTTTTCTGTTCTCTTTGGCATCGTCTCTATGGTTGCGACATACTTTTCTCCCTCTTTTTTCTGGTAGGGAATTATCTCTTTTATCCTTCCGTCTTCAGTCAGTACAGCCTTGTACTTCACAGGCACATTTGAATATCCTTCCGGAAGAACTTTTCCTTCTGATTTGAGCATATCATAGTAGTCGCATAATCCCTTTATCAGCATATCAGTTCCTCCCTGTACTTTTTAACATCGATTACGCCATTCACCATGTGTGGTCTGTAATATACCGTTGTTGCTTTGTCAGAAAATTTCGGTTTATTCCAGTCATCGTTAACCGGCTTTCCTCCATCTTCAAATTCAACTCTGTAGCACATATATCCAAGGTCTACATCCCCCATTTCAAGAATTTTGCTGCTTATGAGATTTTCATCAAAATTCTCAACCATTTCAATTCTCTTTACGGGGAATTCGCTGCATCCTAGACACGGCGTCCTGAACCATTGCCCATTTTCAAGTCGTCTCTTGATTATGTTGTAGTGCTTGTTTTCACCGTCGCTTTCATTGTCGCTCTTTATTCCCGTAAGTTCAAAATGGAATTCGACTCCGTATTTTACATTTCTCAGCACCAGGGATGCTCTTTGGTTTCTGCGTTCATCTGCATAAATGCACGGATCTGCTGCCTTACCTTTCATCCTATTTTTCATGGCACTGAGCAATACTTTGTCCTTCACCTCATTTCGCCGTATATTGGCAAAGTCTATAGGCTGAAAAACCACAATCTTGTCGATAACATACCTTATGGCAGGTTTCCAGTACACACTTTTCAGCAAGCCTTCCAACGACCCAGGGGTTGGCACCTCATAGCTTACTCTTTCCACTTTCATTTCGGGTCTTGTAAAGCAGGCGTAGTCACCTTCTATGATAACCCTAAAGCCGTAACTCATATTCACCACTTCCTTTCCTTATCTATAATCTATGTAATAATCTTTTCCGGTGAAAACTATCCCTTTATTTTCGTCGTAGTAATCAGGATTTGCAAGGCAGTATATACCCTGCCCGTAATCCTTCACTGCGTTTTGGCTTTTTAAATTTTCCAATTCTGTTTTTGATACGCTACACAGATATTTCTGCATTGTACGAGGGCTGCACGGGATGCCGTTTTCCTGAAGTCTCAATATCTCTCTGCTGGTTTCATCAACTGCAACAAATATTGATTCCGTTGAATCCTCTATCAGCTTAAAATCTTCCGCATACTCTGCAAAAGGTATATACCTTATGTCTCTGCAATATTTACTCATAGTTTTGGCTGAAATCTCATCATCCTTCATATTAA
>CAMBLS010000258.1 GCA_945868485.1 uncultured Lachnospiraceae bacterium
CTTAGCTGATCTTTGCCTCTGTGTCATCCGTCATTTTCTCTTTCATATGATCCATACGCCAATAAGGGTTGGCATGAATAAACACATGCAGGCTATTTTCATATTCCTTTAAAATCGTATTGGCATTACGTCCCACAATGACACAGTTGCCCTTTTCCCCAATTTCACGGATTACCTTTTCCTGCACCGCATACAGCTTTTCACTTAAGGGCTTATTATAAAAATCAAACAGGCTCTGCGCAAAACCAAAGTTAACTGAAACCCTTTCGTCCCAGCGCATCACACTTTCAGGGTCTATGTTTGAAGCACGTGCAGCCTTAAAAATCAATTCCTTATCATAATATTCATAGCCAAGCTTCTGTGCAAGCGCATAGCCTATGGTTCCGCCCGCCGCACCAAATTCCCGGCTGATCGTGATTATCCTCTTCATATGGAACCTCCTACAGAACTTTATTTAAGAAATCAATGGTCCTGGGCTCTTTCGGATTGAGAATCACTTCCTGAGGTGTGCCCTGCTCTACAATATATCCATCATCCATAAATATTACCCGGTCTGCCACTTCTCTCGCAAAGCCGATTTCGTGCGTAACCACTACCATCGTCATACCTCCCTTGGCGAGTTCCTTCATAACGGTAAGAACCTCTCCTACCATTTCCGGGTCAAGTGCAGATGTAGGCTCATCAAAAAGCATAATATCCGGATTCATGGCAAGGGCACGGGCAATTGCCACACGCTGCTTCTGCCCACCGGAAATTTGAGATGGATATGCATCTGCCTTGTCGTCCATTCCAACACGTTTAAGAAGCTCCATTCCCTTTACTCTTGCCTCTTCCTTTGTCATCTTTTTTAATTCCACCGGTGCAAGCATGATATTTTCAAGCACTGTCTTATGCGCAAAAAGATTAAAATGCTGGAACACCATTCCAATGTTCTCACGCACTTTATTGATATCAACCTGTTTATCCGTCACATCCTGTCCATCAATGATGATTTGACCTGCTGTAGCTGTCTCCAGCTGATTTAAACATCTAAGGAAGGTAGATTTACCACTTCCCGAAGGTCCAAGCAATACCACTACTTCTCCTTCACTGATATCAACGCTGATATCCTTGAGGACCTCCAGTTTTCCAAAGCTCTTTTTGAGGTTCTGCACATGAACCATAATCTTATTATCTGCCACGCTGAATCCTCCTCTCAATCTTCTTGGCTACCTTACTGAGTGTAATGATAACAACCATATACATGACACCTACAATGGCCCATGCCTGCAATGGCTTAAATGTATTTCCACTGATTGTCTTTCCCATGTTTGTAAGTTCCGGGAAACCAATAACCGACAAAATCGAAGTATCTTTCAGGGTAATAATGAACTGGTTAATGATAGACGGAATCATTGTACGAATTGCCTGTGGGATTACCACAAGACGCATACTCTTTGCATAGGAAAGTCCCAGACTGCGGCTGGCTTCCATCTGTCCCTTATCTACGCTTTCTATTCCGGCACGAATGATTTCTGCCATATATGCACCACAGTTCATGGATAGAGCTATCGTACCTGCCTGGAGCGCAGTCAAACGGAAATCCTGAATTCCAAGCATCTTAATACCGGAGGGCACACCAAAATATATAAAATATGCAAGAACAATTAACGGTACACCCCTTACTGCATCCACATACACCGTTCCAATCAGATTAAAGGCTCTGTTTTTTCCTACATTCATCAGTGCAAAGATCATACCAATGATCATCGCAAAAATAAGTGACAATAATGTAAGCAATAGGGTCTTGCCCATTGCTGAAAGAAGCATATTCCAATATACCTGAACAATTGCTGCCATTTATTCCATTCACTCCTTTTCTTTTTCTCTTCTGAGACAAGTATCTTTTTCTGATTTTGACTCATATGATAGCATTATACCATTCTTTTTGTCATTTTCCTAGGAAAAAATATTGAATACCGCATAATGGCAATTTATAAAAAACATGAGGAATGAAATTCATTCCTCATGCTAAAATTCATATTATGCAATTTCCGATTTCACAATGTGATTAGTCTAAATATTTTGCAAGGATCTCATCATACTTTCCGTTTTCCATAATATGAGCAAGACCTGCATTAAACATATCAAGAAGCTCCTGATCTGCTGCGTCCATAATTGCAAATCCGTAAGGAGCGCCTTCGCTTTCCATTCCTTCAGGAATCTGAAGTTCAAGTCCGCCTTCCTTAATGGAAGCTGCCATAATAGGAGTATCCTCTACACATGCTGCACTGTTGCCAAGAATTACATCCTGATACATGGTAGGTGAATCTTCAAATACAGTAACGGTAAATCCGTACTCATCCTTTAAGCTGTTTGCAAAGTCAGCACCTGCCGTGCCGTTCTTTACTGCAACGTTCTTTCCGTTTAAATCCTCGAAGGATTTAATATCACTGCCCTTTGCCACTACGAAGGTCTGTGTTGCATTGTAATATCCGTCAGAGAAAATCCAACCGGAATCAATACGTTCCTGCTTGATGGTTGCACCGGCAATCAGACCGTCTGCCTGACCTGCCTGAACTGCTGCTACCGCTGCGTCCCATCCAAGGCTCTGTAATTCATATTCAAAGCCCTGATCCTCAGCGATTGCTGCCAAAATGTCAACATCAATACCAACAAACTCATTTTTCTCATTGGTGTATTCAAAAGGCTTGAATACAGTATCTGTTGCAATAATCCATGTCTTTGCTTCTGTTGCTTCAGCTGCCTGCGTTGCTTCAGATGTTTCAGCTGCAGGTGCTTCAGTCTTGGCACCACATCCTGCGAGTACACCAACTGCTAAAACAGTGGTTAATAAGAGTGCTAATGCTTTTTTCATAATAATTCTCCTCTCCTTTTCTTTTGGCTTTCGCCATAAACAAATTGTATTCATATGATAATCTTTTGTCAAGCCTCGATTTAAATGCTATTTTTTCTTGCGTATCCATTTTTTGTATATTATAATGTACACGGTTACTTACCGAGGAGGGAATCATTATGTCATTTGAATTTATTAAAAAACTGCCTACTCCGGATGAGATCAGAGAACAGTTTCCTGTTCCTTCCGAGCTGGTTCAATTGAAAGCAGAAAGAGACAGAGAAATCCGTGATGTTATTACCGGAAAAAGCAACAAATTTCTTGTGATTATCGGTCCCTGCTCTGCCGATAACGAGGATGCTGTGTGCGACTACGTAACACGTCTTGCCAAAGTAAATGAAAAAGTAAAAGATAAACTAATCTTAATTCCCCGAATTTACACCAACAAACCCAGGACAACCGGTGAAGGCTATAAAGGAATTGTCCATCAGCCTAACCCTGAGGAAAAGCCCGATTTTCTCGCTGGACTGATCGCAATGAGAAAAATGCATATCCGCGCCATTTCAGAATCCGGTCTTACTGCAGCTGATGAAATGCTTTATCCCGAAAACTGGGGTTATGTCTCCGATATTTTATCTTATGTTGCTATTGGAGCCCGCTCTGTAGAGGAGCAACAGCACCGCA
>CAMBLS010000259.1 GCA_945868485.1 uncultured Lachnospiraceae bacterium
ACCAAAATAAATACAAGCGTCTGTAGATAAGTCAGGTCAAAGGGAAGTAATATAAATTTATAAATTACTCCTGCTACAGCAGAGGCTAAGGTAATGACAAAAATAACCGCCGTTCCCATTCCTGCCGCTGTACTGGTCTTTCTGGAAACACCAAGAAAAGGGCACAAGCCTAAAAACTGGCTCAAAACCACATTACTTACCAAAGAGGACGAAACCAAAATAATCAGCAATTCCTTAATCATTGTTCTTTTCCTCCTTTCCTTCTACGACTTCTTCATCTGCATCGTCATCTGTAATTTCAATGATTTCCAGATCATCTATTGTTCCTTCTGTCTTGTTTTCTTTTGTCTCTTCCTTTATTTCTTCATTGGCAGACTCATCAAAAAAACGTCTGTTGCATCCTGATTCTCCACAATTCATACAATCGGAGTTGCATCCCGACTGTATCTTCGACATGTCCTTGCCCTTCTTTTCTCCGGCAATCTTAATCTTATTCTGGATTGCCGTTAATGCTGCCAGCACAAAGAAAGCACCGGGAGCTAAAACAAAAATACTACAGGGCACATAGCTTTCCGGCATTATGCCAAATCCAAAGATTTCGCCAGCGCCAAGCAATTCTCTGACTGCACCGATAATGGTAAGTGCAGCAGTAAATCCAAGCCCCATGCCTATCCCATCGAACAAAGATGATAACACACCATTTTTAGATGCATATGCTTCCGCACGTCCTAAAATGATACAGTTAACAACGATTAGTGGAATATAAAGTCCAAGCGCATCATAGAGGAATGGAATATAAGCTTTTAATAAAAGCTCAACCACTGTCACAAAAGATGCAATAATCACAATAAATGCAGGAATTCTCACCTTATCAGGTATAATCGTTCTAAGCAATGAGATGAACATGTTACTGAGGGCAAGAACTACCATTGTGGTAAGCCCCATACCCAATCCGTTCACTGCCGATGTTGTGACTGCCAATGTAGGACACATTCCCAGCATCAGCACAAAAGTGGGATTTTCTTTAATCAACCCGTTTACCAGACGTTCTGATATACTATTCTGCTTCATAACCGCTACCTCCTAACTGTGTCTGGAAATAGTAAAGTCCACCATTGACTGCCGTAGTAATCGCATTTGTCGTAATTGTAGCGCCACTGATTGCATTAATCTGATTATCAGAGGTTGCTCCTGTCTTAGTGTAAGTAAAACTGGAAACCTTCTTATCAACAAATTGAGGCTTTAGTACCGCTTCTGCTTTCATACCAAGACCGGCAGTTTCTGAAATATTCAAAATAGAAATACCATTTAACGTTCCATCAACCTTGATGCCCATGGTAAAGGTAATATCTCCACCATAGCCTTCATGGGTGGTAACTGTAAGCACGTATCCAAGTCTTTCACCGGCAGCATCCTTTGCCTCAAGAGTATTTATAATCTCTACATTTCCAAATCCGGCATTTTTCCATTCCTCTATCCATGCTCCGTTATCCGACACAGCAAGCTCCATCAGTTCAAAATCTGATGCTGTCGGAAATACCTCTGCATAAGCTTCTTTAGCAGCCTTCTCCTCTGCCATTGCAATAGGCTGCTTGGTTATCTGATATACAAATCCCAACACCAAACCTGCAAACAGCGTAATTACTAAAAGGACGGCAGCATCTCTTAACATGTTTTTCATGCTTTTTCCCCTCCTTTTCCAAAGATCTTGGGCATAGTAACCTTTTCAATCAACGGAACCAGCAAGTTGCCCAAAATAATTGCATAAGAAACACCCTCCGCAGATGGTCCGAATATTCTGAAAATACCCGTTAATAATCCCAGTATCACACCGTACAAATACTGACCATTTTTAGTAACAGGTCTGGTCACATAGTCCGTTGCCATAAAGAATGCACCCAGCATCAAGCCACCACCTGCCAAATGAGCACTAATAAATGCCGGATCAAAGCCATGATCTCCGAACAGTGAGATAAAAACTACAAAGGTTACTATGTAGCTTCCCGGTATTCTTAAATCTATCACCCCAAGGAGAATCAGCAGGCAGGCCCCAATCACAATTGCAATCATAGATGTCTCACCTATGGTACCTCCTGTCTTTCCGATTACCATATCAAGAATATTAACACTTCCTCCTGTTTTCAGGCTGGCAAGCGGTGTCGCACCCGTATATGCATCACAATCAAAATTGCACATAATAGAAGTGTAGGAAATCAACAAAAAGCATCTTGCCCCCAACGCCGGGTTCATAAAGTTTTGACCTAATCCACCAAAAAGCATTTTAACTACTAAAATTGCAAAAATACCACCTATCACTCCAATCCACCATGGTGCTGCAGGCGGAAGATTCAGTGCCAGCAGAAGCCCTGTTACCACCGCCGAATAATCACCAATGGTAATTTTTTTGTGCATGGCCTTCTCATAAATGTATTCCGTAAGCACCGTTGATGCTACCGTTACTAAAATTAAAACAAGTGCACCCAATCCAAAATTATAAATACCAAAGCCTGCCGCAGGAAGCAATGCGATCACCACTGCAAGCATAATGTTACTGGTTGTAACCTTTGACCTGATATGGGGATTGGATGAAACCTTCATCAAATCGCTCATTGTGTTCTTTCCTCCTACTTTTTCTTCTTTGCAAGCTGAATTTTCCGCATGGATTTAATAACCTGTGTCAACGGGCGTTTTGCCGGACAAACATAACTACAGCACCCGCATTCACAACATTCCATACCATTATTATTTACAAATGCTTCTTCCTCGAAATGTTCCGCATAATCTGCCAGCTTTCGTGGAACCACTCTACCCGGGCAAACCTCTACACACTTGCCACAGTTGATACATGCACTGGGTTCCATGGCCGAAACCTCATCTCTGGTAAGGCAAAGCAGCGCAGAAGATGTTTTCGTTGTGGGAACATCCAGATCAAAGATGCCAAATCCCATCATCGGACCGCCAGATATAATCTTAACCGGTGGCTCTTTGAAACCTCCTGCTTCATCCACCAGCTCATGATAGTTTGTTCCTATTCTCACCTTAAAGTTACAGGGATCTGCTATTGCATCACCGGTTACCGTAACGATCCTGTGCATCAAAGGCTTTCCTTCAATCACCGCATTGTATATGGCAATCACTGTATCCACATTATTGACTACACATCCTACATCAGAGGGAAGCATAGCGGAATGAATTGCACGTCCAGTTGTTGCATAAATAAGCTGTCGCTCTGATCCCTGTGGATATTTGGTTTTAAGTGCTTTCACTACAATCTTATTTTCATCCCTTGTCAGGCGTTTTAATTTTGCAATACAATCCGGCTTATTGTCTTCTACTGCAAGAATGCCTCTGGCATTTTCAAACAAGCTTAAAGAAACCTTTAAACCTCCAATCAGTTTTTCAGGCTCTTCCATCATTTTTCGATAATCAGATGTAAGATAAGGCTCACATTATGCGCAGTTCACAATTACATATTCTTTCTTATCCGGAT
>CAMBLS010000260.1 GCA_945868485.1 uncultured Lachnospiraceae bacterium
CCAGGATTTCCCATGACACCGGAAACAGAGGAAATATTAATAATTTTCCCGCTTCTTTGCTTTAACAAATACCGTGATAAATGCTTGATGGTATTGAAACATCCCTTCAGATTCACACTGATAACATGATCAAAATCCTCCTCACTCATTTTCATAAGAAGGTTGTCTCTTGTAATTCCTGCATTGTTTACCAAAATGTCTATATGTCCATATTCTTTCATCAATGCTGTAATCATTTCCCCACAGGCAGTAAAATCTGCCACATTACACTGATAACTGACAGCTTCACCCCCTGCAGCTTTGATGGCATTTACCGTTTCTTCTGCCTTTTGCTCTGAGCCGTTATAATTTACCACTACAAAAGCACCCTTTTCGGCGAGTGCCAACGCTATGGCTCTTCCGATTCCTCTGCCAGCTCCTGTAACCAGTGCTACTTTTACGTTAAGCATGACCAAGTACCTCCACACATTTTGCAAGGTCTTCATACTTATCAATATTGAGAACCGTGACCTCTTTATTAATCTTTTTAACAAATCCGCTTAGTGTCTTTCCGGGTCCTATTTCCACAAAGGTATCCACACCATCTGCCAGCATCCTTTCTACCGATTGCTGCCACTTAACCGGAGAAGAAACCTGAAGCTTCAACATTTCTCTGATCCGATCAGGTTCTCTCACATAATCTGCTGTCAGGTTTGCCACATAAGGAATGTCAAAATCAGATAATTGAATTTTATCTAAATCTTTTAACAGTCTCTCCCCTGCACCTGCTAAAAGCTGAGAATGAAAAGGGCCACTCACTTTCAGAGGAACAACTCGTTTAGCGCCACTTGCTTTCAATGCTTCACCGGCTGCATTTACCGCACCAATCTCTCCGCTAATCACAATCTGTCCCGGACAATTATAATTAGCAACTGACACAAGCCCAGGTGTCTTTGCACATATTTCCTCGATAACCTCAGATGAGATACCAAGTATCGCCGCCATGGCTCCTCCAGTAGGTACTGCTTCCTGCATGTAAATTCCTCTTCTTCGCACAATTGCCAGTGCATCTTCATCTCTCATGGCTCCTGATGCAACAATTGCACCGTATTCCCCAAGACTCAAACCAGCGGTAATATCCGGATGAATTCCTCGTTTCTCCAATGCTTTTAAAATAGCAATTTCATCCGTCAGCATGGCAATCTGAGTGTACTCCGTAATAGAAAGTTTATCATTTACTTCAAAGCATAGTGCCGGAATATCCATTCCAGTAATCTTACTTGCTTTGTCAAAGATTTCTCTGGAAACCTCTTCCTTTTCATAAAAATCTTCGCCCATTCCTATATACTGCGCTCCCTGTCCTGGGAACATAAATGCTATTTTACCCATTACCGACTTATTCCTTTCCTTTTAGAAGTTCCATCGCTTCACACATGATTTCTTCTATCATTTCCTTACAGGTCTGCTCTTTTTTTACAAGACCAGCAATCTGTCCCGCCATCAAGGTACCGTTTATGGTATCACCATCAACCACTGCTTTACGCAGAGCACCAAGAGTAAGCTTCTCTAATTCCTCAAAAGATGCCCCTTCCTTTTCCAGTTTCAAATACTCTCTGGTCATGTTGTTGCGGAGCTGGCGAACCGGATGTCCGTGGCTTGTTCCTGTTACTTCTGAGTCGATATCCTTTGCCTTAAGAATCTTATTCTTATAGTTTGCATGAACAACGGATTCCCTGCAGACAATAAATCTGGTTCCCATCTGTACTGCCTCAGCACCAAGCATAAATGCTGCAGCCATCCCCCTGCCATCTGCAATTCCACCTGCGGCAATGACTGGAATCTGAACTGCATCCACTACCTGAGGAACCAGGCACATAGTAGTCTGCGCACCAATATGTCCTCCAGATTCCATTCCTTCTGCTACTACCGCATCTGCACCGGCACGCTCCATCATCTTTGCCATAGCAACGCTTGCTACTACAGGAATGACCTTCACACCTGCTTCCTTCCACATTTCAGTGTACTTGGCGGGATTTCCGGCTCCGGTAGTTACTACCTTAACGCCTTCCTCTATGATTACCTGTGCAATGGCATCTGCCTCCGGATTCATCAGCATCAGATTGACTCCAAAGGGCTTATCTGTCACTTCCTTTACCTTTCTGATCTGTTCCCTGACAAATTCAGCTGGAGCACCTCCGGCACCGATGATACCAAGACCTCCGGCATCTGAAACGGCAGCTGCCAGGTGATGTTCTGCCACCCACGCCATGCCTCCCTGTATAATGGGAAACTGAATATCCAAAAGTTCTGTTATTCTAGTTTTCATTGTTTGTTCCTTTATCTTCCAAATAGTCAATGACTGCACCTACAGTTGTAATCTGTTCTAGCTCTTCAGCAGGAATTTCAACCCCAAATTCTTCCTCAAGCGCCATAACCAGTTCAAACAGATCTAATGAATCTGCATCCAGATCATCTTTAAAGGAAGTTTCTCTGGTAATCTCCACATCCTCTACATTTAACTGCTCCTTAACAATTTCCACTACCTTTTCAAACATTGTTTTTCTCCTTTACATGATAATTATTCTACCCTAGTTCTAACTATTTGATTTTCAAACTATTTGATATTCAAACTATTTGACGTTCAAAGTTTATACTATGAAAATAAAAAAGTCAATAGATTTTTTAAAAAATTAAAAATAAGGCTTGATTTTATTTTGAGAAGCATATATAATATAACTTGCGTTTCGGGGTGTGGCTCAGGTGGTAGAGCGCTACTTTAGGGAAGTAGAGGTCGCAAGTTCAAGTCTTGTCACTCCGATGTAAAAAACCATTTCTGTGAATTCAGGAATGGTTTTTTCTTTGCTTTCTTCTAATTATGAAACTATTGTGATAGAATAGTTATGATAAAATTACATACACCCGAAAGGAGAATTCAAAATGTGGTCAAGAAGTGAATTGAAATCTCATGCAAAAGAAATTTTAAAAGTGAACTACTGGCGTGCTGTATTAGTATCTCTTATCCTGATGTTCGTGGGAGGGAGCGCCAGCAGCGGTGCCTCTGGGGCAGCCAGCTCTTCCAGCAGTTCTTCCGGAAGTCTGAAAGATGCTTTGTCCTCTTTCAATCCCACCTTGATTGCCGCTGTAATTGCTGCATTTATTGCGATATTTGCAGGCATTTTCTTAGTTTCTCTTGTATTGCGGATTTTAGTTTTTAATCCTATCGTTGTGGGATGCCAACGTTTCTTTGTAAAGTGCCGTTCCGAGCAGCCAGCTGTTGGAGAAGTGGTCTTTGCATTTAAAAATTCCTATGGAAACATCATTAAGACTATATTCCTTCAGCATCTTTTTACTGCTTTGTGGTCACTACTGTTTATCATTCCCGGTATCATCAAATCCTACGAATATAGAATGATTCCTTATATTCTTGCAGAGAACCCCGGATTAAGCTCTAAAGAGGTCTTTGCACGCAGTAAAGTAATGATGAATGGAGAAAAATGGAATGCC
>CAMBLS010000261.1 GCA_945868485.1 uncultured Lachnospiraceae bacterium
AGGAAGAGATTATCCTATGGGGGATGCAAAGAAGCCAACTGATGAGCAAATGAAAAAGTTCCTGAGGGCAATCGAAGAAAATACTTCCTTACATTGCCAAATTGGTGGTTGATTTATTAAAGAGTCGAGTATGCAATTACTGTGTACTCGATTCTTTTTGTTTTTTAAATGGGAGAATTGGATTTTCAAAAAGAGAAAATTCAGTTACAATGTGTGGAAATGTAAGCATTTTGACAGTGAGAAAGTCTGAAAATAAAAGTCTATAAACAGCATTGACACAATCAGTAGGTCTTGCTATAATCAAGAAAAAGCATAGAAATTCTAACGGAAAAACGTTTCTCAATTCTAAAGTTCTAAGAAGCATTCCGATTAAGGAGTGCGTCATCTGTTTTAGAATCCTTGCTTTATTACCCAAATAAACTGAACAGAAAGCAGGGATGAGAACAGAGCCTTTTGTGAGGTGTTTGTAGTTCCTGCGCACCTATGAAAGGAGAGGCCATGATGACAAAAGAAATGCAGGAACAGGCAACTGTTGAACAGGGAAAGTGTGTGTACAGAACTTATAAGGATCGGGTGTTTAGGATACTGTTTAATGATAAGGAGCGGCTGCTGGAGCTTTACAATGCTTTAAACGGAACGAATTATGAAAATGCAGAAGAGTTGACAGTGAATACATTGGAGAATGCAATTTATATCAACATGAAGAATGATGTGTCTTTCATCATTGATCATAACATGTGTCTGTATGAGCATCAGTCGACTTTTTCCCCCAATATGCCGTTACGAGGGTTATTGTATTTTGCAGATTTGTATAAGAAGCAGCTGGGAGGAAAGGATTTAAGTGCCAGAAGCCTTGTTAAGATTCCAACGCCTTACTATGTGGTGTTTTACAATGGTCTGGAGAAGAAGGATGAAGAGTTTGTACAGAAGCTTTCTGACTCCTTTGAAAATGGCGGAGAGGGATGCATCGAATTAAAGGTGCGTGCCATTAATATCAACTTTGGACACAACAGAAAATTGCTGGAGAAATGTAAAACTTTGTACGGATATGCTTACTTTGTTGCAGAGGTCAGAAAGAACCTAGAAAGCATGGAACTACAATTGGCAGTGGAACTGGCAGTAGAGGAATGCATCAGGAAAGACATTTTAAAGGAGTTTTTGCAAGCACAGAGAGATGAGGTAATTGCAATGTCGATTTATGAATATAACGAAGAATATGTAAGACAGTCTTTCTTTGAGGATGGAGAGAGAGCAGGATATGGAAAAGGGAAAGCAGATGGAGAGAAAGCAGGCTACGGAAAAGGGAAGGCAGATGGAGAGAAAGCAGGCTACGGAAAAGGGAAGGCAGATGGAGAGAGCGCGGGCTATGGAAAAGGCAGATCGGATGGAGATAATGACCGCTTGGTAAAAAGCGTGGAGTCAGCTATGGAAAATTTCAAGATAGACTTACGCAGAGCGTGTGAAGGGATTGGAACAACTGTAGAGGAATATCGTAAGGCAAAAGAAAAACAATAGATTGTATTTGTTATGTAAACTATATATAGTATAATGTGTTATCAGGGCAGCCTGCTTTCAAATGAAAAGTAGACTGTCTTTTTTATGTGGAGAATTAAAAGTAAAGCAATGTTTGAATATAATATTGTGATTTGGATATATTAGGTCATAAAATATCGCATACAAAAGCCTGTATAGTCAAAATTGGGTCTAATATAGGAAAGTGGCTATTCCGTAAAATTTACTCATAGTGTTACAGAAGATAATTCGTGGGGGAATTAATTCATGCGTAGTAGTTATGAAGATTTTTTACAGAGGCTTACACAATATAGGCAACGTCTAAATATGACGCAGGAAGAAACGAGCAAAGCCATAGGTGTTACTCAAAGTCAGTTTAGTAAGATGGAACTGGGGAAGACCATTGTATCATATAAATGTTTGCAGAATCTTGTACGTAAAGGGTGGGATATAGACTATCTTTTGACTGGAAAGGAAGTCCTACGGACTTCATCAGAAATGACGGAGCTACTGATGCATGTGACAGATGAAAACAGGCAGGAGTTTCTTCGTGCGGTCGCATGGATTTTAGAACAGGCAGTTCTTAAATGTGTTTCAGATGTGGATTTTGAAACAAAATGTGAAATTGAAATATTAAAGCGTGAGGCTGGCAGGAGAAAAACAGACTCTGTTTTATATGAAATCAGAAAGATGTCTGGCATTTCGCAGATTCCAATGGCTGAAAGGCTTGGCGTAAATATTAAGAAATATCGTATGCTGGAGAAAAATAAGGTTCATCCTGATGCAGAGCTTTTGCTTCGTATTTATGAAGTGACCGGCTGTAAGCCAAGTCTACTTGTTAATTTTGGCAATGTGGAGAACATGATTATTGATGATTTGTGGTGGCAGATTAACCAGACTGTTCGTGAGAAAATCTTATTACTCTCAGGACAGATAATTCAATTTTTAAATATGTAAGGTATACAAATGAAAAAGTCAGTATTGATTATTGAAGATAATATGACTCAGCTTGAAATGCTGAAAAGACTGGTTTTAGAAGTGAATGCAGGGGTAGAAGTTCATACAGCCTGCAATATAAATGCGGCATATGAAATTTTGATGGAACAAACGATAGATGTATTTTTGGTAGATATTATTCTTGATACTACAAAACCCGGAGACGCTTCTGGTGTCAGACTGGTGGAGAAGTTTAGAACAATTCCCAAATATATGTTTACTCCTGTACTATTCGTAACGTCAGTGGAGGATTCCACTAAATATGCTTATACAGATTTGAATTGCCTGGGTTATGTAGAAAAGCCTTTTTCACCGGAGGAAGTTAAGAAGCTGGTGGAAAGGGCATTAAACTTTTCTACCAATAGAAATCAGGATGCTACATTCTGTTTTAGCAAGGATCGCATATTATTTCCGGTTAAGGTGCGTGATATCCAGTACATAGATAATACGAGACATGTTGTAACTGTGCATACAGTTAATGGAGGCATCTTAACAGTCCCTTACAAAACATGTAAGGAACTGTTGCATGAAGTGGATACAGACTGCCTGATGCAGTGTAGCAGAAGTACGATTGTGAACAAGGATTATATTGAAAATATAGATCCTTTGAACAGATACATCACACTGAAAGGTGTAGATGAAAAGATAGATATCGGAATTACATTTAAGAAGAAAATATTGGCGGAGTTTGGGTATGATTACTAATATTTGTTTGTTGTTGGAAGCATTGTCAATCTTATATTGTGTAAATTGCTTATATGGAGAGAAGTTTAGGCTTGATTTTGCAACTACCAGCTACTTGGCGATATATATGATAATTATGGTTGCCATCAATTATTATCACCTTCCTCAGCTTTATACATTGATTGTTTATCCTATTTTTGGAATTTATTGTGGGATAAAATTTGGATTTAAAATAATGAAGATAATAATAAATTTAGTTCTATGTGTTATGATTGTTGGAGGAACTCA
>CAMBLS010000262.1 GCA_945868485.1 uncultured Lachnospiraceae bacterium
AAATACATCAGCCAGCTTATAGAACTCTACTATTTGCGGAAATACAATATATCCCACAAAATACACATCTGGAATACATTTATCAACGACAATTCTTCTAAGTGTTGCCATTTCAGACCCATCGCCAACAATAAACAACACAATATCGGAACGTGTCTTTCTCAATTCACCAAAAGCATTTATCAGCAAAGAGACATTTTTAACAGCTTCAAGACGACCAACAAATAAAATCACTTTTTTTCTAATAATACTATATTTTTCCTTTAATATTTCTTTATCCGGAAGGTTTTCTTTTTCCTTCAACATCCTGGTTTTGCTGACAGACATCGGCATGATATAACATTTGTTTTCCGGAATTCCATAATAGACCAGATTTTCTTTTTGTAAAGTCCCGCCCGGAAAGCCATAACAGTATCGTGTATGCAACAGTGTCTTAAGATACATCTTCTTTGCGGCAGCCTTTATTTTTGATTCGGGAATATGTAATGGAGTATCAGTTTCAATCGCATATCGTATCTTATTTCTCTTGCAATAATGAATGGCAGCGGTCTGCTCTGTGCCAACATATCCATTAATTACAGCAAAATCCGGTTTAAACTCTTTAAAAACTTTGACCACCTGAAGCCTTCTCTCAATAGGAGTGCCATTACATACTACCACCCCTTCAGGAAGTCCAATCACACTTCTTCCGGTTACCATCTCATTACAATAAATATACTGGAACTTATATGGGGTGTTCTCATATACTTCATGAATTAAATCCATTCCATACAACATTGCTTCAACAAACAAAACCAATATTTTCAGACTTCCATTATGCATATTTTTTGTAAATCCTTTCCATGACAGGATGGCTATACACTAATTTCTTTACCTTCGGTTTCAATGCAAAGAACATCCTGTTTTTCCAATAAGCTACTGTACTGTTAAAAAGATAAACTGTATAATTTGTGTCCAATGCACATTCCCAGCGCATCTTAAAGTCGTAGTCCCCTCTCATAAAATCTACTCTCTGATTGCCATCCTCAAAACTATTTTTGATTATCTGATAAAACAATAATTGTCCTGGGAAACAATCTTTATACCTCATTTTAAATGCTACCAGCCAAATATACTGGGTGTTTTTATAAAACATCGAAACTAAGAAACCCGCTGCCTCTTGATCTTTCCTTGCAATATATACATTCAACAAATTAGCTTTATTCATTTCTCTGATTACAGGAAATGCCCATGTAATATCTGCTGCGCCTCCCCTGATGTCCTGCCTGTCTGTATAAATATCTTCTATTTCAGAAAGTAATTCATCTGTGACCATTTCCTTTCGCAATGACAAATTTTTTTTAAGTCCCACTTTGATAGTTTTATTTCTCATCCCCTTACTAAGCAACTTGTAATAAGAATCAAACGAACCATAACGCATTACATCTATATAAGCTGCTCTTGTTGTTTTGTGAACTAAATATCTCTCTTTCTCTTCTAAGATTCTCTGAACGATATGGAGTTGCGAATTTCTTGCCGCCATTTCCTGCAAAGCTAGTCCATAGCCTTTTCCAAGCAAGATATTAATAAAGCCTTCGATAACAGAAAATTCTTTGCAGGATACCACAAACCTTCCATAGTCCATGTCTCTCCCGCCAATAAATTCTGCAACATTATCTTTAATCACAATAGGAGCGTATCCATATACCTTCTTTCCTTCAAATGCTTTGAGCACAAAAAGGCTTTCCGGCAATTCATTATTCTTCCACCAGATATAGTTCCACTCCCATGTCTGAAACGGTGATGCATCTATCATATTTTCACAGACCTCCGTCCAATTTTCCTTTTCACTAATCAGGCTTTCTTCATCAGTTATAATCTTATAATCCATTAAATCCTCTCCACCGAAGCAATATTCCGATAAATATACAGTAATCTCTGAGCTGAATGAATCCATTGATACTTTTCAACAACTGTCTTTCTGGCTTCGTTTCCCATCCGTCTGCAAAATTCCGAATTCATCAACTCTTTCAGATATTTCACAATCTGCTCAACATTTTTCGCTTCAACTAAAAATCCATCTTTTCCATGAGAAATAACTTCATCAATACCATTTTTATAACAACCGATTGCCGGGACACCACAAGCCATTGCCTCTAGATAAACGCAGCCTAATGCTTCATAATAAGAAGGCAGTACAAATACATCTGATGTCTGCAAAAGTTTTTTGATATCTTGATACGGAATATATCCCAAGAACCGAACATGTTTATCCATGTTTAATTCCGTTGTGAGCTGCTTTAATGATTCTTCTAGTTCTCCACGACCTGCAACCAATAATTGTAGATTCTGATATCCGTCATCAACCAACTGCTTAACTGCTCTCAAAGTATATTCATGACCTTTTAAAGGAATTAAGTTTCCAATCGCTGTAATAGTAAACACATCGTTTTCATTGTTAACAGGTATAAATACGTCCGTATTTACCCCATTATATGCAACAAATCCTTTTTGGGACACATTCACCTTAACCTGAATCTTGTCCAGCACCTTTTGGCTGACACCAACAACCGCATTGGCTTCTTCATACACCTTCGCAGATGCATCTACAATTTTTTTACAATTTTTGTAACCTTTATAGCTTTCACCCAAAAACACATCCAGCCCATGCCCGTGCACTACATACGGAATCCTATATTTTTTAGAAATTTTTCTTACCGCATCACCTGTTGGCAACGGTGCATCTGCGTGAATTACATCGTATTGTTTGAAGTCAATGTGTGCCAACATTAAAGAATGAAATAATGCTTCACCTATACGCTCATAATATTTTACTCCCGGATATTTTAAATATCGAACATACCGAATAGTCACTCCCTCATATTTCCACAGCTTTGTCGTGTATTCCTTGTCATAAACCGTCATCGGTACAATGACATCTACTTCCACACCTATTTTTTTCAGTGCCTTTACCTGTTCATGACAAAAAACTCCTTTTTGTGGATATGTAGGTGTTGGATACATTCCTGAAATATATAGAACTTTCATTTATCTACTTCAATCACACGATGTCATATCGGGTAATTCTTTCTCCTGTCAAATTTGCCGCCATCAATCTTGCTTTCTGAACGATACCTTTCCAATCCAATTTACCTTCCAACTTCTGTTGAAATACTTCAATAGAATCATCATTAGAGATCCCAATCCTGGGTAACAATTGTTCAGATAACCGTTCACTAGCAACATGCCCATAATATGAAGCAAATATATGCTGATAATTACTACATTTCTTCAGAAGTTTTATACTACTGGAATTATATTTTCCATAAGGCATACAGAAACTTTTTGTCTCTATATTCAATCTGTTTTTTAGAAGTTGATTGCTTTGTTCAACCTCTTCTCGCATGGCCTTTTCATTCAATGTTCGAATATCCACAACTGAATGGGTATGTGCCGCAACAGAAAAATTTACCGAATTACAGATATCTCTTATCATATCCC
>CAMBLS010000263.1 GCA_945868485.1 uncultured Lachnospiraceae bacterium
TATGAGTAGATTCAGGACCGAACAACAAATAGCTACAACTCTGTGGGAGATAATCGACAAGGAAATATTATTCAAACAGATTCCTGTATAAATGTTAGAGAAGAATATTATGTAAATGCGGATGGGCAACTTTCCTTATTTTCATTATTTGCAAATAGTAATTCTGATTATCAGAATACAAGTTCTGTATCTATATCAAGTGATTTTGGATTTTCAACATCTGAAAAGCCACGCTTTTCAGACGAGGAAATTGAATATGTCTTGTTGTCAGGTGTTAATGGATATAATTTGAATAGCAGAGATAATATATTTTGTTATTATTCTTCCAGATGGGATAATATTGATCATGAACGTGCTGCAGCATATATCAAGAAAGAATATAAAGGTGCATCTTTAGGATTTGAAATAAATAATCGTAAAATAGCAGTACATTATGATGAAGATAGAGGTATGTTGCTTAGTACTGGAGAAGAAACCAGATTATATCCTCAAATGATTATTTCTTGGGATCGAGTTGAAGAATATATATATGGCATGATTGCTGAAAATCGTTTTATGGATAAAAACTCTGAACTTGTGGCAAAGCAGCATGACGAAAATTCACTTGTAACAGAACTGATTTATTATTTTATGGATGGTTTTCATGTAGAAAGAGCAGAATTACCTGAGCCTTTTGCGTTTGAAAAAATGGTATTTCCTTCAATCGAAGATGCGGTAAAAAAAGCATTACATGTACCGGAAAAGGCACAGGCTATATTGAAAGCCGGTAAGGAATTGTGGGATAGATGTGAGCTTGGTGAGATAAAGGCACATTGGAGATATGCTCATGAATATTCCAGAATAGAGCATTTAGAGGCATATTTGAATGGTTATCATGTTTTTGAACTTCCGGAAAAGATGGAAATACCCAAACCGGTATTTGTGACATTTGATAGTTTTGATAGTTATCTTGGTTTGTATAAATCCGGTGAAAGAAATACATTACATCGACTTGAAATGTATGAAGCTTCTAATGGAGGAAAAGATGATACTGCATTAGCTAACTATTTAAAATCGTATTATGGTGAAGGTGGTGGAGGATATAGCGGATATAATGCAGATCATTCATCAAAAGGTTTCAAAATACGCATTGGAATAAGATATTCCGATGATAAACATGAAATTCTACGAATTTTGACTAATAAGGAAGTTGCGAAAAGAGTTTGTCGGATTATTCGTGCTGGTAAACTTCTTACTGTAGAAGAAAAAGAGATTTATCCTGGTTGGAAGCAAAATAGGGATGAAGTACATGAAATGAGCGAAGCTTTTATGCGTGAGGTAGAAGCAGAACGTGAAAAGCTCAAGGCACAGTCTGAAAATGGTTCCATGAATATGCAATATCTTACCATGGATGAGCATGATCAATTACATAGAGAGGTTACAAAGAAGTTATTTGCATCTGCAAGATTCGATGATGTACGTGAAGTATTAACAGTAATGCTTACTTCTCCCAAATTACAGAAGGAAGAGAAAGAAGATTTGCTTCATGAATTATTTCAGATTGAGAAGGATAAAGCAATACCTTTGGTTGGAAATGATTATGCAATGGTTGGTATTGATTATGGCAAAAATACAAGATTTTATAGTGATGCTATAAATTGTCATTGTTTTCCACAAAATTATATTTTAACCGTAGGCTGGACAAGCTACAGCAATTATTTTTCAATAACTTTTGAAGATATTACAGCTGCATTGTGTGAATCTTTGGAAGAAATTGTTGCTGGCGAAGATATTTTGTTGGATGAAGAGATTTCCTATGGTATTTATGATGATTTAATCAATAAGTATGCCAGTATTTTACGTTCTCGCATGTGGGTTGAGGATGATACAGAAAATGTGGTTGAGAGTAATGTAGACGTTGACGAGCATACAGAAGAAATAAAGGAAGAGGCTAAATCCGGTTCTTTGGAAGCTGACGAAGCAGCAGATGCAGACGTAATTACTGAAGAATTGGTGCAGGAAACTATGGCAAAGAAATTCCCGGTATTTACAGAGTCTTTTCATTATAACGATACTTGGCAACCTAATAACGGAAGTGCTTCCGAACGTTTTGAGAAGAATCTTACAGCGATTTCATTATTAAAAGCTGTAGAAGAGGGTGTAATACCTCTTACAGAGCGTACACAAGCTCATTTAAGCCAATATGTAGGATGGGGCGGCCTTTCTATGTACTTTGATGAAAATAAGCCTGAATATGCTTCTGAAAGGGAAAGATTGAAATCTTATCTTACAGAGGAAGAATATAGAATGGCGAAGGCTTCCGTTACGGATGCTTTTTACACTCCACGTGAAGTAATGCATGGGATATATCAGGCATTAGAAAGATTTGGTTTTAAAGGTGGAAACATATTAGAGCCTTCTATGGGTATTGGTAATTTTTATAGTGAAATGTCTCCGGCCATGGAGCAGAGAAGTAACTTATATGGTGTGGAACTTGATTCTATATCCGGAAGAATTGCAAAGCTGCTTCATCCAAATTGTGATATTCAGATTTGTGGTATTGAAAATGCAAAGCTGGAAGAGAATTTTTTTGATTGTGTTATAGGCAATGTACCTTTTGGAGAATATAAGGTATTTGACAAGAAGTATGCAAAAGAAAATTTCCTGATACATGATTATTTCTTTGCAAAAGCATTAGATCTGTGTGCGCCGGGAGGTCTTATCTGTTTTATCACATCAAAAGGAACATTGGATAAGAAAAACAGCAGCGTCCGAAAATATATATCTGAAAGAGCTGATTTTGTAGGTGCTATCAGATTGCCTAATACTACATTTAAAGATTCTGCAAATACTGAAGTAACGAGTGATATTATTTTCCTGAAAAAAAAGGAAGTACGCTCGTTGCAGGAGCAGGAGTTTGAAAGTATAGAGTACAACGAAAAATACATTCCTATTAACAGTTATTTTGTGTCTAATCCTGAAATGATGCTCGGACATATGGAAGTAGATACAAAACGATTTGGACCGGATAGGGCATTATCTTATCTTGTACCTAATATTGGTACCACGTTGGAAGAGGATCTGGGGAGAGCAGTATCAAACCTTCCTAAAAACATATATATACCTATGGAGCGTAAAACAGTTGAAAAAGCCGACGATATTGCAGAAATTGTAAGCATACCGGCAGATTCTTCAATAAAAAATTATACATATGTTGTTCGTGATGATAAGGTATATATGCGTGAAAATTCAAGACTGATTTTGCAAAGCGGATTGAATGCTAAGCAGAAAGAACGTATTACGGGACTATGCGAGATTCGCTGTATTTTGCATGAATTGATTGATATGCAGTTGGAAGGTTGCAATGTTAATCAGTTGCATGAATGTCAAAATCGTTTGAATACTGCATATGATAAGTTTGTTGCTGAGTTTGGTTATATCAATGACCGAAACAATAAAAATGCGTTTTGTGATGATGTAGAGTATACATTACTG
>CAMBLS010000264.1 GCA_945868485.1 uncultured Lachnospiraceae bacterium
GGGGAAAAAAGCTGTTACAGAAAAGAAAAAAATTCAGGGATTTATAAAAGAAAATAAGCCAATCATTATTAGCATAAACCATGAGCATCCATTTGTAGAATCGGATTATATATTTGTTAGTAATATTAGAAGATATGGTCAGTTGGATGAGACGGTGTATTGCAAAACTATATCCACATCAAATATAAAATCTAATGATACATACGCAAGTGTAGATTATTTCAAATTGCTTAATGCGGTTGATCCGGTTCGAGATAATGCTGGACTGATGGCTATTAAATTTGTGATAGAGGATTTGGGGGCCAAACAGATATATTTAGTAGGAATGGATGGTTATTCACATGATATCTATGCAAATTATGAGTCGAAAGAAATGAGTTTACTGGCTTCAGAGAACTTTATGGATGAAATGAATTGCGGAATGAAAAATGTTATCAATGAGTTTAAAAAAGTAGTAGAGATTAATTTCATAACGGAATCATTGCTAGATGGGTAAGTATTTAGACATGAAAAATAAGAAATGTATTGTATTTGATGTAGATGGAACAATTTATGATACAAAAATTGGAATCATTAAGGCACTTAACTATGTTTTAAATATGTATGGGAAAAGTTTTATTTCACATGACAATGAAGATTTATATATAGGACCTTCAATAAAGGAGTCTTTAATGAAATATCAAGGATTTGATGAAATTGTGGCAACAGAAGCCACTACTTTATATAGGAAGATTTATGTTGAGAAGTTTGTTGAAGAATATACTCCATATGAAGAAATCGAAAAGGTATTTCAAAAACTTATTAGAAAGGGCTATGTATTAGGAATTGCAACAATGAAAACATTCCCACAAGTAGAGAGAATTTTATGCCTGTCAGGATTCCTGTCATATTTTGAAGAGATAAAAGCAGCGAGAGAGAATGGAAGTCTTCTAAAGAGTCAAATGCTTATTGATATCAAAAGAAAGTATAACTTTATAAGTGATTTTTATATGGTGGGAGATACATATGGTGATTATAAAGCATCGCTAGAAGCTGGTTACAAATTTATTGCAGCTGATTATGGATATGGTAATATTGACAATTTAAGAAGCTTTCATGTAGGCAAACCCAAGGACATTTTGAATATATTCTGTTAAGCCTAAAACGGAACTACTAAGTTATATCGACCTTGGAGAGTTTTTATATAAATTTCATGAGTGGCAGGGAGGAGAACTTACAAATGAAAAGAAAAAGAGTACTGGTAACCGGAGGCGCAGGCTTCATAGGTTCACATTTATGTGAGAAACTTTTAGAAAAGGGCAATGATGTTGTTTGTATGGACAACCTTTTTACAGGTCAGAAGGATAATATCCGTCATTTGATGGACAATCCGTATTTTGAATTTATTCGCCATGATATTTTGGAAGATGTATATGTGGAGTGTGACCAGATTTATAACCTTGCCTGTCCGGCAAGTCCGATTCACTACCAATATGATCCGATTAAGACGGGAAAGACAAGCGTGATTGGGGCATTACATACATTAGGGCTTGCCAAGCGGTGTCATGCCAGAATTTTGCAGGCAAGTACCAGTGAAGTCTATGGAGATCCGGAAATTCATCCACAGCCTGAAAGCTATAGAGGATGCGTCAACCCCAACGGAATTCGTTCCTGCTATGATGAGGGAAAGCGTATGGCGGAAACGCTGTTCTTTGATTACAAGAGACAGCATGGAGTTGATATTAAAGTTATCCGTATTTTTAATACCTATGGTCCCAGAATGCGTTCTGATGATGGAAGAGTGGTGTCCAACTTTATTGTACAGGCGCTCAGAGGACAGGATATTACCATTTATGGAGATGGCAAGCAGACACGGAGTTTCTGTTATGTAGATGACTTGGTAGAAGGAATGATGCGCATGATGAACAGCAGGGATGGATTTACAGGTCCTGTAAACTTGGGAAATCCGGGAGAATTTACTATGCTGGAGCTTGCAGAAATGGTAATCAGAATGACTGGCTCCAAATCTAAGATTATTTATATGCCTCTTCCGCAGGATGATCCGACCCAAAGAAAGCCTGTCATTGATTTGGCGAAGAAGGAACTGGACTGGGAGCCTACTGTGGCATTGGAAGATGGTCTTGTGAAGACTATTGAATACTTTAAATCAGTTATTTAAGAAGAATACAGACCACGGAGGTTTTTGGAGATGAAGATAGGCGTTGCAGGAATAGGGTATGTGGGTTTATCCAATGCAGTTCTTTTGGCGCAGCATAACGAAGTATATGCGATAGATATTATGCAGGATAAGGTAGATATATTAAATAGGAAGGAATCCCCCATTCAGGATAAAGAACTGATGGAATATCTGGCAGAAAGGGAGCTTGACCTGACTGCCACCACAAATGGGGCTGATGCTTATCGTAAGGCAGATTTTGTAATTGTCTCTACCCCTACCAATTATGACCCAAAGAAAAATTATTTTGATACCTCATCAGTGGAGGCAGTGATTGAGCAGGTGCAGAAGGTCAATCCTGACGCATATATTGTGATTAAGTCTACGGTTCCGGTTGGCTTTACCAAATCAATGCAGGAAAAGTTTGGAACAACACATATTTTATTCTCACCGGAATTTTTGCGGGAAGGAAGAGCGCTGTATGATAATTTATATCCTTCCAGAATTATTGTAGGAGCGGATCAAAAGGATGCAGAAGCAGTTGAAAAGGCAAAGTGTTTTATAGGTCTTCTTAAGGAAGGTGCAATTAAAGAAAACATTGATACATTGATTATGAACCCTACAGAGGCAGAAGCAGTTAAGCTGTTTGCCAATACATATCTTGCACTGCGGGTTGCCTATTTCAACGAGCTTGATACCTACGCAGAGGTAAGAGGCTTGAACACAGAGGAGATTATTAAAGGGGTATGCCTGGACCCACGTATTGGGACGCAATACAATAATCCATCCTTTGGCTATGGCGGTTATTGTCTTCCCAAGGATACCAAGCAGCTTTTGGCGAACTATGATCACGTGCCTAACAATATTATCGGAGCGATTGTTGAGGCGAACCGCACAAGAAAGGATTTTATATCAGACCAGATTCTGCAGAAGATTGATTTTGAAGAAAAGAGTAAAAAAGGGCAGACTTGTGTGGTAGGTGTATACAGGCTTACCATGAAATCCAACTCAGATAATTTCAGACAGTCTTCCATCCAGGGAATCATGAAGCGTCTGAAGGCGAAGGGCGTGGAGATTATCGTATACGAACCGGCTTTGCAGGAATCACATTTTTTTGGCAGCTCGGTAGAGCGTGATTTGCAAAAGTTTAAGGAGCGGTGTGAATTGATTATTTCTAACCGCAAGGCAAAAGAACTAGAGGACGTGGCAGATAAAGTATATTCCAGAGATTTATTTTCTGTAGATTGATAAGTGGATTAAATGAATC
>CAMBLS010000265.1 GCA_945868485.1 uncultured Lachnospiraceae bacterium
TCTGAAGTTCTGAAACCTGTTTGGTTTTGGCAAGAGACAATGCTGGGAATTCATGAGTCTCTCTTGCACCGTTATTTTCTTCATATCCGGTATTCTGCGTAGGGCTGTCAGGAAGAATATAGCCTGTTTCTGCCTCCAATGCTGCAAGTTCATCAAACATAGCATCCCACTCATAATTGGACATCAATTCATCCTTACCATTATAATAGGCTTCCGATGCCTCATTTAAGCGTCTTACCAGTTCCTCACATCTTTTTCTATAATCTTCCATACCTATTTGCCTCCAGTTTTGCAAGTTTTCCTTCAAGACCATTCATTTTTCTTTCAAACCGTTAATAAATAAAACTTGTTTTTCATCAACAATCCCTGCTTTTTCTCCATTAAATCAACGATTTCCAAACTCACCATCTCCAAAGTTGACGCAATACCGAAAATTCCATTTTCCACAACATCTATTTTTACCCAACACAAGATTTTGTGATTTTTTAAAATTTTTGTATCTGTCCTTTCATGCAGAAATTATATAACATCTGTAATTCATCTCCAGAAATCTGCCTGTACTGCCCTGGTTTTAAATCTGCAAGTTGCACATTCACTACTCGTATTCTCTTAATTGCATTTACCTGATAACCAAGTGCTTTAGCCATTCGTCTAATTTGTCTATTGACTCCTTGAGTCAGAATTATTTTAAATGTAAACTTCCCAATTTGTTCAATGACACAAGGTCTTGTGGTAATTCCAAGCTCAGGCAACACGACTCCTGCCCCCATTTTCCTGATAAATTCCTCTGTAATTTCTTTATTTACCTTAACCACATATTCCTTTTCGTGCCCAGTACTCCCCCGCATCATTGCATCAATCAGGTCTCCGTCATTGGTAAGGATCATCAGCCCTTCCGAATCCTTATCCAACCGTCCCGCATAAGTAACACGAACAGGAAATTTAACCATATCCGTAATTTTTTTATCTGCAAACCTGTCTTTTTCAGTACAGGTTACACCCACCGGCTTATAATAGGCAAGAATCACCTTTTCATTTTTACCATGTACTGGCTTCCCATTCACAGAAATCCTCTCATTTCCATTTACCAGCATTCCCATTTCTGCCCTTTTTCCATTTACAGTTACCCGTCCTTCCTGAATCAGACGATCGGCATCGCGCCTGGAGCAGATTCCACAGGCAGCCAGGTATTTATTTAATCGTTCCTTCTCCATGAATTATAAACTCCGCATATTTACTTTGATCTACCTTATGGCATTTCACAGTGATTTTCGTTCCTGTTTCCTGAAATTCCTTATTCAAAACATGGGAATGTTCCATAAAATATGAAGTAATATTCCCCTTGTCATAAGGAATCAAAAATTCCGTTACAACATAGTCCGCATAGACCGTATCAAGAATCAGCTCGACCAGCATATCAAGTGAAGACTCTTCTCTGGCAGACATATAAATCTTATTTTCACCTACAATTTGAGGATAGGGAATCAAATCCTGGCATTGATCTGCTTTGTTAAAAACAGTAATCAGGGGGATTCCTCCTGCATTTAGCTGGATCAGTGTCTGTTCCGTGGTCTTCATCTGCTCCCTGTAGTGAGAATCCGAGTAATCTACTACCTGAAGAAGCAAATCTGCATTTTCTACTTCTTCCAAAGTAGAATGAAAAGCCTTAACCAGACCATGAGGCAGCTTATGAATGAACCCTACCGTATCTGACAGAAGAAAATCTTTGTTGTTTCCTGTACTGATCCGTCTCACTGTGGTATCAAGGGTTGCAAAAAGCATATCCTTTTCAAGAACCTTTTTCTCCTCATCCTTCACATATCTGTCTATCATCGCATTCATAATAGTAGATTTTCCAGCATTGGTGTAACCTACAAGTGCCACCAGCGGGGTTCTCGAAGCCTGTCTTCGTTTGCGTTGCACCTGTCTTTCCATGGAAACTTCTTCTAATTCCCTGGAAAGCTCAGTGATACGATGTTCAATTCTTCTTCTGTCCAGTTCCAGCTTTTTTTCTCCTGCACCACGGCTGCTCATGCTACCACTGGTTCCTCCCTGTCTGGTAAGCGCTTCATGCATCCCAACCAATCTTGGCAAAAGATATTTCAGCTTGGCTGATTCCACCTGAAGCTTCGCTTCTCTGGTTCTGGCACGGGTTTCAAAAATATCCAAAATCAACGTAGTTCTGTCCAAAATAGGTTTTTCCAGTTCATTTTGAAGATTGCGTAACTGTGAAGGTGTAAGGGCATCATCAAAAATAATCACATCTGCATTGAGCAGCTGTGACGCTTCTTTTACCTCCTGAACCTTACCGGTTCCTATATAAAGTCCCTTATTAACACTCTCCATTCTCTGCGTGATTACACCAACCGGCTCCATGAAGCAGGCTTTGGCAAGACTTTTTAACTCCTCCATGGAGCGTTCAAAGTCTTCCCCCTGTGTTCCATCATCCACACCCACTAAGAGAACCTTTTCACAGGCTCTCTCTTGCTCATTAAAATTTTCTTTTTCCATAATTCTCCACAAAATGTCTCTGATTAATAAAGGGTTTCCAACAATTCAAAGTAATTTTCAAAGGTCTTTCGGCAGCACTCTGGGTTTTTAATTATAATTTTTCCGGTTTTTAATCCAACCAACGAAAAAGCCATCGCCATACGATGATCTTCATAAGTTTCTACTTCTGTCTCCACTATCTCTCCTGGAAGTATCCTAATTCCATCTTCTTCTGACACCTCTTCACACCTGATTCCCATACGACCCAATTCAGTGAGAATTGCATGAATCCTATCCGACTCCTGAAATCTGATATGCCCAATATTTTTAATCAACGTAGGACCAACTGCAAAAGGCGCCAACGCTGCCATGGTCATGGTCTGGTCTGAAAAATCTTTCATCGAAACCTCCATTCCTGGATAAGTTTTCAGGTGATTTCCTACCACCTCTACACCCCCAGCCTGGTCTTTAAGTTCACATCCCATATCTTGCAGCACTTCTAAAAATTTAATATCTCCCTGTAAAGAATCCATATGCACGCCTTCAACAATAACACTTGTTTTTAATAATGGCGCCATGGCATAAAAATAGCATGCACCGGAAACATCCGGTTCTATTCGATACTCTTCTAACCCAAACGTATTGACATGAGGTACGAAACAACTGCTTCCTTCTTTTGTCACTTCAATTCCAAACTGTTTCATCAGTGCAAGTGTCATTTTTATGTAAGACCCTTCCACCCGGTCTCCTGACATGTTGATTTTAAGACCATCCTCAAGCAGAACTCCCGACATCAGAAGGGCACTTGCAAATTGACTGCTGATTCCTGTATCAATACTAACTTCTTTTAAATCAATGGATTGGTACTTCATAGAAAAATGGAAATGCCATTTATCCCCTTTGA
>CAMBLS010000266.1 GCA_945868485.1 uncultured Lachnospiraceae bacterium
CAAAGCGTGGAGGATTTCCGGGAGGAATGCCCGGTAACATGAATAATCTGATGAAGCAGGCACAGAGAATGCAGCGTCAGATGGAGGAAAATCAAAAAGAATTGGAAACTAAGGAATTTACTGCCAAGTCAGGTGGCGGCGCAGTAGAGGTAACCGTAACCGGCAAGAAAGAGGTAACTAAGGTAAAATTATCTGCTGAGGTAGTAGATCCTGATGACATTGAAATGTTGGAAGATCTGGTAATGGCAGCGACAAATGAAGCGCTTCGGATGGCAGAGGATGCTAATGCGGAGGTAATGAATAAGATGACAGGAGGACTTGGTTTGGGAGGAGGCCTTCCTTTCTAATGGATCTGTATAGCGGACATATTAATAAATTAATAGACGAGTTGTCCGGATTACCGGGTATCGGATCAAAGTCAGCGCAAAGGCTGGCTTTTCACTTGATTAACATGCCGAAGGATAAGGTAAACAGGCTGGCTAAGACAATTATGGAAGCAAAAGAAAACGTCCGTTATTGTAAGGAGTGTTATACGCTGACGGATAGTGAAGTCTGTCCAGTTTGTGCCAATGCAAAACGTGATCACAGTACGATTATGGTGGTTGAGAATACCAGAGACCTGGCGGCTTATGAAAAAACAGGTAAGTATGAAGGGGTTTATCATGTGCTCCATGGTGCAATTTCCCCTATGCTTGGCATCGGACCGGGAGATATCCGGTTAAAGGAATTAATTACAAGATTGGAAGGTAATGTTTCTGAAGTAATCATAGCCACCAATTCAAGTTTGGAAGGCGAAACCACGGCTATGTATATCAGCAAATTGATTAAGCCTACCGGAATTAAAGTTACCAGAATAGCCAGTGGTGTTCCTGTAGGAGGCGATTTGGAATATATTGATGAGGTGACACTTCTGCGTGCACTGGAAGGAAGAGTAGAGATATGAAGGAACTTTTTGGTAAGACCAAGGATGGCAGAGAAATATATAAATACTGGTTAGAGAATTCTAATGGCATTAAAGTAGGAATTATTAATTATGGTGCAATTTTAGTGAATCTGTTTGTTCCTGATGCAAGTGGCAGAGTGGAGGATGTTGTCCTTGGCTATGACAATCTGGAACAGTATTTTAATAACGGGTGTTTTTTGGGGGCAACTGTGGGACCTAACGCAAACCGGATTAAAGGCGCCTCTTTTGTACTTGATGGTCAGAGATATCAACTGGATAGAAATGATGGGGAGAACAATCTTCACAGCCACCATGAACTGGGGTATCACAAGAGAATCTGGCATGCAGAAGAAGGAGATTCACAAGTTATATTTTCTATAGAGGATCAGGATGGATGTATGGGATTTCCGGGAAACAAGAAGGTTCAGGTTACCTACATCCTTACAGAAGCAAATGAATTAAAAATTCACTATAAAGTAAAGAGTGATAAGAGAACCATTATTAATATGACAAATCACAGTTATTTTAATCTTGCGGGTCAGAGCGGAAAGATTTATGACCATGTGCTTACGTTAAATGCTTCCTCATATACGCCATTGGTGGCAGGTTCTATTCCGACTGGAGAGATTGTGCCTGTAGCCGGAACACCTTTTGATTTTACCAAGGCAAAAAGAGTAGGGGATGAAATTGACAGTGACCATGAACAGTTGAAACTTGCAGGCGGATATGATCATAACTGGGTACTGGATGGCAGTGCCGGAACCCTGAGGGAATTTGCAACCTTGGAGGAACCTGTTTCGGGACGACGTATGAAGGCCTATACAGATCTTCCTGGAGTACAGTTCTATGCAGGCAACTTTATTACAGAGCAGACGGGCAAGAACAATGTAAGATATGGAGCAAGAAGCGGGATGTGTCTGGAAACCCAGTTCTTCCCTGATACAGCAAATAGGGATAATTTTCCATCTGATGTGTTTGGACCGGACAGAGACTATGTGAGCACAACAATTTATCAATTTTGTTAGCATTTAAAAAGATATGAGAATGTCTCATATCTTTTTAAATAATGGGATTTTGTTCTTCTTTGACGATGCATTACTGCCCAAATCAGGGAAGCCTTATGCTAAACTTGAGTCAAGTGTACAAGCTTGTAGGAGGGTGAAAATGCGTTTGCCGGAGATTGTAAAAGAAGTTGGAAAGACCAGCGAAGGAAATCGTGTCTATGTAGAGGATTACGTCTATACATATTTGTTTAAACTAAAAGCGGAAGACAGAGAGCTTCCTCTTCGTGCGGCACTATATGGTCATGTTTGTAAAAAAGGCGATAAAAGCATTTATTTGATATATGGTGCTGCCAGTGTAACTAATGAGCTTTTAAAAGGAAGGGACGAAGAACAGGTAAGAAAAGAATTCTTTGAAGAATATGAACTTATCGGTTACGTTAATATATATGGGAGCAGGCAGGAATGGCCAGGAAAGAAAAATGGCTATTATGTTTTTTATGAAACAAATGAGGCAATGCAGAATTATCTGATTTCCTGCTATGAGGGAAATCAGAAACAGTCCTCTTTGACAACAGTACAGAAATCCTCCTTTTCCATAGGAGATATCATTAAAAAATTATTTTATGGAGGATGTATTATTATCTTGACAATCGCAGTGACTACGATTAATGATTATAATAAAATGCAGGGATTCATGGAAGTGGCTGCACAGGCAGTTGCTTTCATGGAAGCAGGAAATTGAGAGTGTTGAAAGTAATACAAAAGATTTGGAGATCAATAAATGGGTAACGTGCGGGATTATTTTAAGGAAAGAGAAAAGCGTCAAAATACTGGCAAGAGTATTGATTATAAAGAAAAAATCCGCAGTCATAAGTTAACGGTATTTTACAGAATTGTCCTGTCAATTTTGCTGGTGACGGCAATTATTGGATTCCTTGTAATACAATGGAAAAACAAGGTGTTTACAGACAATATGGTTGTAAGTACTAACCCGATTACCATTGTTCAGGGAGCTAAAGTTAAAAATCTGGGTGGCAATGTTCTTTTATATAGCAAGGACGGAGCTAGCTGCATTGATTCAAGTGGAACTGCAGTCTGGAACAGAACCTATGAGATGCAAAATCCTATGATTTCTATCTCAGGTCAGGTGGCGGCAATCGGAGATTATAATGGACGCTCCATTTATGTGATGGATAAAAATGGTGAGAAGGGTACTGTAAATACAAATCTTCCTATCAGAGATTTTTGTGTTTCGGCAAATTGTGTAGTAGCAGCGGTACTGGACGATGCAAATGTGACCAGAATTTATGTGTATGATGCAAATGAGAATACGGAAACGCCTATTGTGGAATCCAGAGCAACTATGGATAAGAGTGGCTATCCAGTCAGCATTTCCCTTTCTCCTAATGGTAAGCTTATGGCAATTTCCTATTTACATG
>CAMBLS010000267.1 GCA_945868485.1 uncultured Lachnospiraceae bacterium
CCACTTCTTCTTCCTGAATACTACAATTGCAATGCATTAACTTATCTTTATAATAAAAATCCAACTGGAAATCAGAAATTACTGTAAACAATTCTTTAGAAACTGCCTGTAAATCTAACTCTGCCTCATAAAAGCTATTCAAAGAATAACTTATTTGCGCCTGACCATTTACTTGAAGCCGTTCTTCCTTATTACAGCTATCAAGACTTATAATTGTAATGCTCTTGCCATTATACTTCCTACGATAAGCATACATATTCTCCGGCATGAAAATTTCTGACAAAATAGATTTATTAGAACTCAATGCTACAATCTCTTTATCCTGATATTCTTCTACCATTTGATTACAAAAACTCAAGGTTTTGTTATCCAGTTCCCTGCTCTTCCACTTCCATAACCCTTCCTCTCTGCTACCTGCTGCCTGCTGAAGAGAGGCCCACATAATGGATATATCAGAGCTTCCGTTCTTAAAATAATTTTGAATCTGTTCCTCCAGATTCATTGCACTAATACGATTCAATGTAATATTACTTTCTCTATTTATCCGTTCCTTTCTTGGTTCTTGATACAGAACCGAACTATCTGCTATAATTGCCATATCTACATCTTCTATAATACGTTGCAAATCATAGCCATTTTTTCCTTTATAACTATTCTTTCCAAATCTGAATCGTATCATCTCTTTGAACTCAAAAGTCTCCCATATCTGAGACAATTTTTTCTTAAGTTCTTCCTCCTTGCCGGATATAATCAGGAAATCGACACGCCCCACATTACATCTGCCTCCTAATGACAGCTTGCGAATTTTAGCTGCGAGCTGCTCAATTCCTTCAAGATCACTGATGTCGATCAAGGCAACTGTAATTACTGACAGGAAAGGATGCTTGTATATATAATCTAATATCTGCTTTTGTACTACCTTAAAATCCAATACAGAGTATGCCAGCCCAGTACCAATATTGACGAACTCGACTGCCCTGCTCTGCCATACCGTAGTATGATCCAAAACGTATTTAGTGCCTTCCTTTCCTGAAAGACTTATGATGCTAATGGGGAACTGCAATCCTATCTTCTTTATCAGCTCAGCCTGAATCAGTTCCTGGAGTTTTCCAACATCCCCATCATAAGGATTCATCAACACAGTCTCATACATTTTCCGAGTGCACATATAGTAAAAGACACAGATAGGATGATAATAAGGCATTCTGATCTTGTCCACTTTCTTCTCACAGAACATAGTCTGAATACTTTCCACCAAATCCATACCAGATACCGCTGCTCTTATACGCTGCTCTGTCAGTATCATCGCCAAAAGCTCCAGATATTTTTGGGTGTAATTTTCAGCCCATATACAAAAAGTATTCAAACATATTGGTGTAGCTTTACATATGTTATCCCAAGCATCCTCAAAGCTTGCCCAGAAGTCACTAATTTTTTCTCTTAACACACTTTTCTCAGCATCTGGCAGAATCATTTTATCAATATTTATAATGATATTGTTCACCTGACTTTGATAGACTGCTATATTTTCTACCAGTGGACGAAAGTATTCCCAATCCTGATCAGTATCATCGCTATCCCGTTCCTGAAGCCATTCTTTCTCTATGTCAGATACATTCTTCTCTACATGCTCTTTCAATTTATATTCATAAGAAAAACCATGCCACGATCCTGAGGCACCATTTACTTCAGCGCTATTATCTGTTACGGCTACTTTTCCTGGACTTTTTAACCACCCCTGTGCATCTGCATCTTCAAAATAGATTCCTTCCAATATCCGTTGTACATTTCCTTCTGAAAGACTATTTGTAATGATCTTCTCCCATGTTGTTTTAGGAATTTTTCTATCCACAACCGCTTTCGTTAGTCGTTTTTCTATTACCGCATACTTGGAGAAACGGATAAGCCTGTTAATTTTCCCTTTTTTGAGAATAGTCTTCTCCTTACTTTTCCATATTCCAAGCATGGGGAGATTCTCATTCAACCCTTTCGGACTTATGCCATTCTTGCCCATGCTTTTACTCAAATATTGGAGTAATTCCCACAGTGAAATCTCCCCCTGATCAAATATTGCTGTCAGAAACCCCTTTAACTCTTTACTTAAATGCACATTAAACACTTTTTCCAGACATTCCCATATAATAGTCCGATTTTCGCTTAATACAGAATACTCGTTAAAGTCCTTAAGAGAATCTATATGCTTAACTCCTTCTCCTGACAAAAGCACTATTTTTTGAATATGAATATTATTTCTAAGCCGAACAGCTTCTGAGTAATCATTCTTTCCTACTACAACAACTTCATAGCCATCCAATTCTGATATATCTAATTCTTCCAGTAATTCTTCCTCAATGTCACAAAGAGAAAGAAAAAATTCACTTTTCCCTTTCGTTAAAATTCTAATATATTGCTCTATGTATTGCACAAAACAAGTCTGCAATTCATTCATATGAGTTTTAAATCCCCTTTCTCTTCTGGCAAAGTAATAACATAGCCGCTGTCCGACAATTTTATTAGACAGTTTGCACTATTTAAGGTATTCATAAAAGCCTCTTTATTTCTGGAAAAATCTTTTGCTGACAGTTTGGGTTTAGCATGGCGTAACATCTTATCTGTTTCAGAGGATTTGACTAATAAAATGTGATATCTGTTCTGCAAATAGTCAATAAAATTGTCTAAATAATCATATTTTTGCTTTTTGCCTGCCAAATATAGGCGGACATAAAATTCTGCTAAATTACCTGACATTGCAAAATACTTGTGCTTGGCATTGCTATTAGGAAATATCATTTCAATCTGTCTTCCACTGGTTGGCAATACTGACGATATTTTGGTTAAGGTCGACCCTTTTCTGGTTCCCGTCATATCAATGTATCTTAGCACAAATTCATTAATCAGAATATTCTTTTCCACCCCGTCTTCCAATGCATATGTTTTCACAATTTGTTCGTTCTCTATGCTATTTCTCATCTTTCGCCCCGATAAGACTTCTTCAACAAATGTATGAAACGGCACATTTTCAATTCGCACATCTCCATTATTTAATTCTAATCTTAATTCTTCCTTTCCATCTCCTACCCACTTTCTAATTAACAAATCATAATATCGCTGCAACAAATCAGGAAATACACTGCGAAGTTCAATATAATTATTGCAGCAGGCTCTATGAAATATACCAGACAGCCTTTCGTCCTGGGGATTCCCCTTGCACAAAATACACGCATTTGTCCCTTTGCGGCAGACAATATATTGAATCACGTAGCTGGTAAGCAGAACTGACAGATAATTATACCTTCTATAAAAATCCAATTTACGAAAATACTCATGTGTCAATAGCACATTTAGGTCCTCATTCAGGCGTGCACCTAGTTTCTCCATGCGGCTTT
>CAMBLS010000268.1 GCA_945868485.1 uncultured Lachnospiraceae bacterium
GCAGGCTGATGCGGTTCTTGATACTACTTTAAAGAATTATGCAGAATTGAATTCGCATATTAAGGTCTCTTATGTGGACCCGGCTGTAAATCCTAAATTTTTTGCAAGTTATACAGACTCCTCCCTTGCGATGAACAGTGTGATTGTGGAAGGTGCAAATAGAAGTAAGGTCATAGACTATAACAGTATTTATGAAACAGAATTCGACTACAGCACTTATTCCCCCACTGTGACAGGGTATGATGGAGAAGGTCAGATTACAAGTGCAATTGCGTATGTGATTACAGAGGATATGCCGAAAATTTATCTGACACAGGGGCATGGAGAGGCATCCCTTGAAGCATCATTTAAATCAGCAATGGAAAAGGCTAATATAGATTATGAAGAAATGAATCTGATGGATTATGAAGAAATACCTGAAGATGCACAGTGTGTCATTGTCAATGCACCCACAGCAGATTTTTCAGATGATGATACAGAAAAAATGCTGGATTACATGAATGGTGGCGGAGATGTTATTTTTATAACAAACTACACAGGTACAGCATTCCCGAACTATGATAAGCTTTTAGACTTCTATGGAATTTCTGTATCAGACGGATTAATTATAGAAGGTGACAAAAATTATTATTATCGAGATCCATTTTATCTGTTACCTGAAATTGCGTCAGATTCTGTGACATCCAGTGCATATAGCAGTGAAAATTATGCCTTTGTTCCTTATGCACAAGGGCTTACTGGTTCTGAAAAGGAAGATGTGGAATTGACTTCATTACTGACAACTTCAGATAAAAGCTATGTGAGAACGGATCTGAAAGGCAGTCAGAGCTATGACAGGCAGGAAGGAGACATAGACGGACCATTTGACGTAGGAATCAAGTGTGAAAAAATAACAGGAGAAGAAAGCTCAACAGCAATTATTTATTCCAGCAGTTCTCTGTTCACAGAAAGTGCAGATGCTATGGTTGCAGGAACAAATTTAAAGCTTTTTACAGGAACATTGGGAAGTTTTGTATCATATGAAAGCAGTATTTCCATTCCGGTTAAGAATTACGAGCTTTCTTACCTTACACTATCAGAAAAAAATATTGTATTGATTGCATTAATTACTGTAATAATTATTCCATTTACGTTTTTAATCAGTGGATTTGTAATCTGGTTTAAAAGGAGGAAGCAATAAAGAGCTATGAATAAAAAGAAAAAAATTCAACTGATAGTTCTTCTGGTAATTTTTTTGATTGTTGTTCTTGCTTTTGCAGTGTTGAAAATATATCAGAAAAACGTACCTGAAGAGACGGAAGAAACAAGTGAAAGCTATTTAGTGATTGACATTGACGGCTCAGAGGTTACTGATATAGGAATCATAACAGCCGATGAAACCACAAATATGACTAAAACAGAGGATGGATGGAAATGCAATGAAAATTCAGAACTACAAATAGAAGACAGTAAGGTAGAAGATTTTATAGAAAGCATCAGTACAATTACATCAGATACACGAATTGAAGATGTAGAGGATAAGGAACAATACGGTTTGGAAGAGCCGGTTATTAATATAACCCTTCAGTGGGAAAGTAATATGTACACAATCAAGTTGGGAGACTACAATTCAACAATTGGACAATATTACATCTGTATCAATGATGAAAACACTGTGTATACGGTTGAAAGCAGTATTTACTATTCTATGAATAAAACTGTTGATGATTTTGAAAAAGAAGAAGTAGCAGAAACAGAATAGGTCTTGCAAAGGGAATAGTTTTGTGCTTTAATGTTATTGAGAATTATTATCAATAACAAAAGAGGATGAGATTATGTCACTTTTTGAAAGCAGGAAGGGAAATGATTATGAAATCAAGGGGCTGTATGTCGAAGAGGGAATTACCCGTCGTCTACAGGCCCTTGGTTTGAATGATGGAACAGTAGTTACGGTGCTTAACAGAAAGAGAAATGGAGCATTAATTATTCGGGTTCGAGGAACAAGACTTGCCATTGGAAAGCATATCAGTCAGGGGATTGAAGTGGAGGAATTTGTGAGATGAAAAATGAACAGACGGTTCATGTAGCATTTGTAGGTAATCCCAACTGCGGTAAGACGACTTTATTTAATGCGATTACTGGTTCTAAGCTCAAGGTGGCTAACTGGCCAGGGGTTACAGTAGAAAAAATTGAGGGAGAGGCAGAATACGAGAATGTACACATGACACTTGTTGATACTCCTGGAATTTATTCTCTTACCTGTTATACGATTGAGGAGAAAGTAACCAGAAGCTGTGTGATGGATGATGATATTGAAGTAATCGTTAACGTGGTAGACGCTTCCTCACTGGAACGGAACCTTTATCTTACCTTACAGCTGTTAGAGCTAGGAAAACCGGTTGTGCTTGCACTGAATATGATGGATATTATAGAAGAACGTGGAATGGAAATTGACCTTCACAGGCTTCCTGAGCTTTTGGGAGATATTCCGGTAGTTCCGGTATCCGCTGCAAAGAGAAAAGGACTTGATATCTTACTTCATGCGGTTATTCATCATTATGAAGAAGGTTCTAAGGGAGATGTAATTCGCTATAGTCAGGAAATAGAGGAAAAACTGGATAAACTTTCTGTTGTTATGCAGGCACGTTATCCTACTCATTCCTCCGTAAGATGGCATGCTATTAAACTTCTTGAGGATGATGAGGATGTTAAAAAGGAGCATCCTGTTCAGGTTACTAACATAGCAGACAGGAGTTATGAAAAAGAGATTATTCAAACCAAATATGCGTATATAGAGAATATTGTTAAAGAAACTTTATTTTATCGGAAAAAGAACAAGGGAAGTACTGATAAAATTGATAAAATCTTAACCCATCCGGTTTTAGGCGTACCGGTGTTCTTATGTATCATGGCGTTTGTTTTTTTTCTTACATTTACCATTGGTGACTGGCTGAAAGGATATTTTGAAGTTTTTCTGGATTTCTTTTCTGCACAGGTCAGTGCATGTCTTACAGGAATTCATACATCTGACTGGATGGTGTCTTTAATTGTTGATGGAATTATAGCTGGAGTAGGGGGAATTTTGACTTTCATTCCCAATATTGCGATTTTGTTCCTAGCACTGGCAATTTTAGAGGACAGTGGATATATGTCAAGAGTTGCCTATGTGATGGATGGTATTATGGGTAAGGTAGGACTATCAGGAAAAGCATTTTTACCGATGATCCTTGGATTTGGCTGTACCGTGCCGGCAATCATGGCATCCCGGGCACTAGAAACGGAAAGAGATAGGAGAAAGACAATGATTATTACTCCTTTCATGTCATGTTCGGCAAGGCTTCCTGTCTATGTACTTTTTTCCGGTATGTTTTTTGGAAGATATGCACATATTGTGGCA
>CAMBLS010000269.1 GCA_945868485.1 uncultured Lachnospiraceae bacterium
TGCTGGTTTTCCTGCTTCCTTTCAAAAAGCGGAGCCATATGGAGCTGTTTTTGGAGACGTTGGTAATTTTAAACAGTGTTTTGGTTTGGTATTTACTTCTTCACAGACCTACAGAAATATTTACGTTGGCCAATTTTACCGGAAATCTGTCTATCAGCTTTAAAGTAGATGGAATGAGTATGGTATTTGGTGGGTTGGTTTCTGCCTTGTGGCCTTTGGCAACCCTATACGCATTTGAATACATGACAAAGGAACAACATGAAAAGGTATTTTTTATGTTTTATTCCATGACATATGGCGTAATATTAGGTATTTCATTGGCTGCAAATTTACTGACAATGTATTTCTTTTATGAGCTGCTTACCTTAGTTACGGTTCCTCTGGTAATGCATACCCTGACGAGAGAAGCAATTCTTGCCAGCCGAAAGTATTTGTACTATTCTCTAGGAGGTGCAGCATTTGCATTTATTGGTCTGATTTTTATTATTATCTATGGAAGCACTACCGATTTTGTGCTGGGAGGTGTGCTTGACCTTGATAAGGTGGGAGATATGACAAATGTGCTTCTGCTAATCTATGTAATGGCATTTATGGGCTTTGGTGTAAAAGCAGCAATCTGTCCTTTTAACTCCTGGCTGCCGGATGCAGGTGTGGCACCTACTCCGGTTACTGCACTTCTCCATGCCGTTGCAGTGGTAAAATCAGGTGCTTTTGCAATTATTCGTCTCACCTATTATAGCTTTGGGACGGAATTCCTTAAAGGTACATGGGCACAGAATGTAGTAATGCTGGTAGTAATGTTCACAATTGTTTATGGATGCAGCCGGGCAGTAAAGGAAACTCATTTAAAGAGAAGGCTGGCATACTCAACCATCAGTAATCTATCCTATATTTTGTTTGGTGTTACGATTATGACACCTCTTGGTATGGTAGGAGCGCTGACTCATCTGATTTTTCATGCCATTATGAAGATTAGTTCTTTCTTCTGTGCCGGGGCAATTATGCATCAGACAGACAGGCATTATGTTCATGAACTGGATGGAATGGGATATAAGATGCCTGCAGTATTTGGTGTGTTTACGGTGTCTGCTTTTGCGCTTATGGGTGTACCGGGACTTGCCGGGTTTGTGAGCAAATGGAATCTGGCTGAGGCTGCTGTAGAAAGCGGAAATGGAATTGCATTTGGCGGAATTGCATGTCTTTTGGTGTCAGCACTGCTTACGGCAATTTATATGCTTACTATCGTTGTAAGGGCATTTTTCCCAGGGAAGGATTTTGACATGTCCACATTAAAAGGAATAAAGGATCCTAACTGGAAAATGCTTGTACCTTTATTTATATTTACATTTTTTATTATCATATTTGGTTTTCGTTCTGCATCCATAGTAGAGTTCTTCTCTAACGTGGCAGCAGGAGTGTATTAAGGAGGCAGGGATATGTATTTATTGCTTTGCAGCGCAGTATTTTTTCCCATGACCTGTGCCGTAATTGGTTATGTGATTGGCAGAAAAAATAAAAATATGCGGGATTATTTTGCAGATATTGTGACCGGAGCAGAGTTTGGATTATTCTTATATCTTTTTATCAATACCGTGCTGAATGGGAGCAGCTCTATAATAGTAGAAGTACCTGGAATCTGTGGGTTCGGTCTTCACTTTACATTGGATGGATTTCGAGCGCTTTACGGAACCATTGCTGCTTTTATGTGGTTTATGAGTACTTTATTCTCTAAAGAGTATTTTGCTCATTATCGGAACAGAAACAGATACTATCTGTTTCTGATGCTTACACTGGGCGCTACGGAAGGGGTATTCTTATCCGCAGATTTTTATACCACCTTTATCTTTTTTGAGATTATGTCCTTTACCTCTTATGTCTGGGTTGCTCATGATGAAAAAAAGGATTCCCTTAGGGCTGCAGGTACTTATCTTGCAGTAGCCGTAATCGGTGGACTTGTAATGTTGATGGGTATCTTCCTTTTGTATCATACGATGGGAACTTTGATGTTTGATGAGCTGATTGGAAGTTATGAGCATTTGTGTCTGACTGAGGGCAATGAGTTATCTCAGAAGAAGTTGATAGCATCAGGATTATGTATGCTTTTTGGATTTGGGGCAAAGGCAGGTGCTTTTCCTTTGCATATCTGGCTTCCCAAGGCCCATCCGGTTGCACCGGCACCGGCATCGGCGCTTCTTTCCGGTATTTTGACCAAAGCCGGCATGTTTGGCATTCTAGTGCTGACAAGCTATATTTTTCTGGCAGATATGGTATGGGGCACTTTGATTTTGACATTAGGTGTCTGTACCATGGTAGTGGGTGCAGTGCTGGCGTTATTTTCTGTAGATTTAAAGAGAACCTTAGCCTGCTCCTCAGTTTCCCAAATTGGATTTATTCTGGTAGGTGTTGGAATGTCAGGTCTATTGGGAGAGGAAAACAGTCTTGCAGTAAGAGGAAGCCTTCTTCATATGGTAAATCATTCTCTGATCAAGCTGGCGCTTTTTATGGCTGCCGGTGTGGTGTTTATGAATGTGCATAAGTTAAATTTAAATGATATACGGGGATTTGGAAGGAAGAAACCTCTGCTTAACTATATTTTCCTCATGGGAGCATTGGGCATCGGCGGCGTACCGCTTTGGAATGGATATATCAGCAAAACATTGATTCATGAAAGTATTGTAGAGTATATAGAGTTGATGGAAGAAGGCGCTGTAAGTGGTTTGATAAGCGCAGCGGCAATGAAAGGAATTGAATGGGCTTTCCTATTTAGCGGTGGGCTTACTGTGGCATATATGACAAAACTTTATGTAGCAGTTTTTGTAGAAAAAAATACAGATCCTATTGTTCAGGAGAAGTATGATTCTCTTAAAGGAAGCTACATGAATAAGGTAAGTGCAGCGGCGCTTACCATCAGTGCTACATTGCTTCCAGTCATGGGCTGCTTGCCGGGACAGATTATGAGCCGTGTAGCAGACATGGGACAGGGATTTATGCAGGTGTATTCACAAGCCCATCCGGTGGCATGGTTTTCCCTTGTAAATTTAAAGGGAGCGGCAATTTCTTTGATAATCGGTGCAATTGTTTATCTCGTGATTGTAAGATTGTGGATGATGGATAAGGAGGAGGAAAAGACCATTTATGTTAATAGATGGCATCCTTATCTGGATCTAGAAAATGTAATTTACAGACCTGTTTTGCTTAAAGCGCTTCCATTTGTGTTCGGAGTGGTCTGCAGGGCATTGGACAGTCTGGTTGACTCTCTTGTAGTTCTTCTTAGAAAGACGATTTACAAAGACAGCAAACTGCCTCACGAATTGGAAGAGGGCACGTTTATTACCCATGTGACAGGATGCTTTGTGAATGGACTGCAA
>CAMBLS010000270.1 GCA_945868485.1 uncultured Lachnospiraceae bacterium
TGTTCAGCCATTTCATTCCTAAAACTTCATTTTGAAAAAAATCCCAAATACTTCTTAACATGACAGCTCTCCTTTAATATTCAAAAATTGAAATATATCAATATTTTGTATCAAATATAAGTCGTGTGCTTCCACACGACCTCTAAATTTATTTTAGTTCATTCATCATTTCGTCCAAATAATTTATTACATTTTCCAGTCCATCTTTAGAAATAGAATAGTGCATCCACTTTCCTTCTTTTCTTCCAATCACAACTCCTGAATCACATAAAATTTTCATGTGGTGTGATAATGTCGGCTGGGTAATCTGCATTTCCTCCAAAAGGCTGCATGCACACCTTTCTCCGCCTTGTAAAAGTTCTAAAATCTGAATTCTATTCTCATCGCAAAATGCCTTGAACATAGAAGCAATTTTCTTATTATCCATAGTTGTATCACCTTAGATTGATTTTTATCTATGTATTATACATTATCAAATACATAGATATTTGTCAATATATTTTACTGCATGCCCTTAATTCTAAATAATATACTGGTCTGCCTTCTCCTGCTGCCAGCCCATCATATCTTCCAACGTAATGACATACACTACTCCATTAATTGCAGAATTCAGCTGTTGCCATATTCTGACTGTCACACATTCATCTCTGCGCCCACACTCAATGCTGTCTTCTCCCACACAGCTGACCGGTGCCAGATCCCCCTCGGTAAGTCGCAAAATCATTCCCACTGTGTACTCAGCGGGAGCCTTCTTAAGCATATATCCTCCCTGAGCCCCCCGAACACTTCTTACAAAGCCAGCCTTGTTGAGCATAGATATAATCTGCTCCAAATATTTTTCAGAAATCTGCTGCCTTCTGGCAACATCCTTAAGACTGATTGGTTCACCTGTATTATAAATTGCCAAATCAAGCATCAAACGCAATGCATATCTTCCCTTAGTTGATATTTTCATGAATACCTCACTTCTTAAACATTATTCTCTCCAATTCCGACCGTATCTATATGAATTGTATAATTTATTAATGCAAAAGTCAAGAAATGTGTTATACTTAAATAGTAATCGCATTTATAAGGCGAACTACTATTCATGCTATGTTACGTACTAAAAAGGAAAGAAGGATTCAACATGGAAATCAGACGTGCAAAAGAACAGGATATGGACGGGATCAACAATCTGCTGCTACAGGTTTGTCTTGTACATCACAAAGGACGTCCAGATCTCTTTAAATATGGCGCAAAAAAATATTCTGATGAAGAATTAAAAGCAATTATCCATGACGATACACGCCCTATTCTTACGGCAATAGATGAGAATGGAACTGTTCTAGGCTATGCATTCTGTATTTTTCAACAGCACCTGAACAACAACATCCTTACCGACATCAAAACGTTATATATTGATGATCTTTGTGTGGATGAGCAGCTGCGTGGACAACACATCGGCAGACAACTCTATGAGGCTGTTCTTGATTATGCCAGAGCAAACGACTGCTATAATGTCACTTTAAATGTCTGGAGTTTGAACGAAGCAGCCATGAAATTTTACCAGTCCTGTGGTCTGAAGCCACAAAAGGTTGGTATGGAAACGATTCTCTGAAATTAATGAAACATCACATGATAGAGCACCGGAACCAGCAATGCAGGAAGCATGTTTCCTACCTTAAATCTCTTGCCAAATGCGATATTGACTCCTACACAAAAGATCAGAACAGAGCCTACAAAGGACAAATCGCTGATTATCATGTCACTTACAAAGGAGCCTAAAAATGCTGCTGCAAGTGTAATCGATCCCTGATAGAGAAAAATAGGAACTGCGGAAAAAACTGCACCCAGACCATAAGTTGAGGCAAATATAATGACAATAATCATATCCAATATTGCCTTTGCAGTTAGCATGGAATAGTCGCCACTGATTCCATCCTGAATTGATCCCACAATTGCCATTGCACCTACACAAATAATCAGAGAGACATTTACAAATCCCTCTACGAAAAGATTATCATTGGTAGCACCTACCGCTTTTTTGATCTTTTCACCTAACACATCCATTTTCTGCTCAATATTAATCCTTTCTCCCAACATTGAGCCAAGCACCAGTGAAAAAATCAAAAGCATTGTTCCCTGAGTTTCCAGCTTTCCATCCTGCCAAACCAGCATCTTAGAAAGTGCACCGGCACCGCCAATAAAAATAGTTGCAACACCGCATGCCTGCATGAGGCTGTCCTGCAACTGCTTTTTCAGACCATTTTTTAAAGCCATTCCAAGAAAACCTCCGGCCACAACTGCCGCAGTATTGATAATCGTTCCAAGTCCTATCATTGCCCTTCTGTTACCTCCTGCTATCACTTGCAATATCATATCACACTGGCAAAAAATAGCAAGTCCGCAATTAAGCAGAAATCCTCCTCACCCAATTCCTCTCACTGGCTGACAGATCTATTTTGTTCCTGATGCATTCTCCTGCTGATACACCTTCAAACGCTCATTGAACTGCATAGCGCTTTTTTGATCAATCAACCACAGAATTACATAAACTGCTACAAAAACCAATGCAATGGACAGTGCAAGCACTTCAGAGACAAGGGGCGCAAAAATGTTCCCTGATAAGTAATTCAATCCGAAAACAAGGATCTCTATCAATACCAAGTGCAGTCCCAATCGAAACAATACCTGCTTTACACTTGGCTCCTTTTTGGAATGTGTGACCAGCCCCAAAAGAACGGAGAAAAATCCCAAAAGCGGTGGGGAGAAAAAAGCACTGTAGTCCATTTTTACTTCCGGGAAAAAAATCATTCCAAGAAATCCCTCCAAAATGGATATCAAAGATGTACTTACAAAGAACGCCATTATCATTTCTGACAGTCTCTTTTTAATCTTCATCCTCATTTCCTCCCATTACAATTCGTTTTATTCTAGGTGCATATTGTCTGGATATCATCAATCTTTCCCCATTTTTCATATGTGCAAAAAAACGCCCATTTAAGGCAGGGCTGATACTTTCAAGCAACATCAGATTCAGCACCACCGACTTTGAGCAGCGTACAAAGTGATACTTCTCATAAAGCTTTTCAACTTCGTACAGACGCATCTTTATTTCACACACCTGCTCACCTGTATATGCAAATACCTTCTCGTCCAGTGCTTCAAAATAATACACCTCTGCCAGTTTAAAACGTATCATGTGCCTTTCCTGTGCATAGCCCGAAAGCTCTATACCCTTATGAGAAATATACGCCTGAATATCCTCAATCTCAGGCGTAACTTCCACGCATTCAATCAGTACCTGCTCTTCTTCCTTTTTCAAAATTTTTCTAATACGAACCTTCATCCTTTATCTATTCATCTCCTAA
>CAMBLS010000271.1 GCA_945868485.1 uncultured Lachnospiraceae bacterium
TTGGGAAAAAGTCCAATCACATCGGCTCTCATATTTGACCTTATCGGTCATATTCAGTTTTTTCTTCGCATCCACTCTGAGCATTAATGAGCAAAACAAAAGGCACCAACTTTTTACGTTTGATGCCCTTTGGATTACTCACTATTTTTTCAAAACTGGAATTTGTAACTCTATTCTTCCAACATAATAGTCTCTTCGTGTGTCCGAACATCCTCTGTATAAACAGAAAAAGATGCAATATTCATAACTATAAGAATAATATATATGGCAATGATTACTGCAAACGCTATTCCTATCGTTTTCCATATTCTCTTACTTTGACGATTTTTGACTGCCATCTGCTCGGCAATATGTGCTAGTTGCTCTGCATAAGCATTCTGTTTTTCTTCTGTTGTTTGCGCATCACTATCTGCCTTTACTCCAAGTAACTGACTTGTTTGAACCTCTAATACATCTGCTAATTTTACAAGTACTTCAGCATCTGGAACCGAATAGTTTTTTTCCCATTTTGAAATAGTCTGTCTTGTCACATGAAGTCTGTTGGCAACCTCTTCCTGTGTATATCCTTTTTTCTGTCGATAAGTTTTTATATTTTCACCAAGCATCTCTAGTTGCTCCTTTCGTTTGATAAAACTAGTATACTGATTAGCCCTCAATACATCAAGCAACGCAGATTAACATTCATGCAACGCCCAATATTACAAGGATTCATCGAGTCCTCTACAAACTGGAATCTGTCGGTTTCGCCAAACAGTAACTAATCAAATAAGGCTTCCCACGTTTCTGATTGCATAGCTTTAAAGCACATCTCAATTTGTTCTCTATTGTTTTTTTCTTCTGCAAGTTTTGGCAGTTCATCAATTCCAAAATAGTCAAAACCTATTGTTTCAATATTAGTTGTAAATTCATTGCATAAAAATCTTACATACCTTATATGCATATATTGGTAGATTATGCTTCTCCCTATCTTGAACAGCAATAACACGTTTTACAATAACATCAAGTCCCGCTTCCTCTTTGACTTCCTTTATTGTGTTCTCCTCTACGGAAATATCGACATCACACCAACCACCGGGCAATGACCATGTACCATTTGCTTCATGAACTAATAGTATTTTTTCTTCTTTAAATATTGCAGCTCTTGTATCTATTTTAGGAGTCTGATACCCTATATCATTGCAAAATAAATCTTTTACTTTATCGGTAGATATTCCAGTTTTAAAGCTTATCATTTCAGCAGAAATCTCTCGAATTCTTTCATATCGTTCTATATCAAATTTATCTTTTCCATAAAACAAACCGCCCTGGGCAATAGCTTGTAATTCTACCGCCCATTTTAACCATTGTTCATTTTTATCCATATATTTTTCTCCCATAAATACCGATTTATAGAACAGTATATCACAAAAAAATTCCTTATTCCATATGTTTTCCGAGTTATGGTAGCACATGTGAATTTTAAATAACATTTTCCAATCCATTTAAGATATTCCCTTGATGATACTTTTTACTGTCTTATACAACCGAATCCCATCCCTCAGCCCCAACCGATAAAAGAACTGCTCAGCATCCGCACCGCTGTCAAAAATAGCATCGCAGTATGCCCGGACTGCCTGTTGTTTTTCCTCTGGAAGCAATGCCACCGCTTCCTCATACTTTCGTTCCACATCATCCTCGTCATCTGGTTCTTTCCCGGCTTTCATCTGGCTGAATGCACTCTGCATCCGTTCCTGAATGATAAAATCCACAAATTCCTTTAATGCTTCCTCTTTCATCCTCATACATTCCTTTCTACCTTATCCGGCACTTTTATCCAGATAATTCTGGTACTTCTCAAGTACGGAATCTGTCACACCGTTTTTGTAGATTTTCCGAATATCTGTGATTTCTTCATCCTTTAAGAGTTTCAGCCATTCCAGAAGGTCTTTCCGGCTGTTGGCGAAATTACAGCACCGACCATCTGCGTATTCAATGCGATATCTCATAAGCATCCCCCTACACGTAGACCAGTTCATTCAGAATGACTTCATCCACTCTGTTGCGTATGTTATTTACCCTGCGGAGCCATTCCATCTGATCCCTGCCCTTTAATTCCTCTGTGACCCCCTCCGCTTCCATGATCTGATCCATCATGGTGTCCCTACGTTCCACGCAGATTTCATTCAGGTCAGCCAGATACGTCCAAAGCTTTCCTGTCAGCATAAGCTGGGAATACAAAGCCTGTCGGTAGTCTTTCAGATAATTCCTGCGGAGGCTTCCATAGAAACCAATATCTCTGGTTTCTTCCGCCACACGGATCAGCGGGATATAATAATCTCCCACAAGGATATAATCCAGTCCGTTCTTTTCATCATGTATCATCGGTTTTAATTCTTTCATGCATTTGCCACCCCTTTCTTTGGTTCTGCAGCCGGAAGCATCGACACTGGAACAAACACCCCTTTCGCAATATCTTCCTGCCGGATTGCTTCCTTCTTCGCCTCGATCTCGGCTTTCCTTTTTTCTTTTACTTTGTCTTCGTATTCTTTCTGCTTGCCATTTGCCTTCCGCCTCAGATAATTCTGGTGTAGCCTGTCCTTTCTGGCTTCCCGTTTCCGTAATTCTTCTTCCTCTTCCGGTGTCAGCTGGACTTCTCCAAAATGCGGTGGAAGATACCTTCCCACGAAGTTAAAATAAATCTCGATCTCCTGTGTGGTCTGCTGGCTTCCTTTCCTGTCCCTCTCATGCACCAGAATCTTTTCCACGAACTCATTGAGCATATAAGTGGTCAGTTCATCAAAATTCTGATATTTGTCCACCAGTGCAATAAATCTTTCCGCAGACCGTCTGCCATTTTCATATCCGGCTACCTCTGCTTCCAATTCTGAAATCTCCGCTGTCAGTTCTTTCTGTTCTTTGGAATACTGCCCATCAAGGACTGCATAACGTTCATCCGGCAGCTTACCGAGGATATTATCCTCATATATCCGGCAGATCAGTTTTTCCAGTTCCTGCAGACGCTTTTTCGCTTCTGCCAGCCTGTTTTTCAGCCTCACGATCTCACTGGACTGCTGGGAACTCTGTGTTGTCTTCACTGTCTCAATGAACTCTTCCCGGTTGAGATGGGAATATTCTGCAATAGCTTTCAGCAGGTCTTTTATCAGCTCCATCACAATATCCGCATTGATCCTGTGCTGTGTCGAGCAGAGTGTTCCAACCGGAATTTTACTATATGCAGAACAGGTATATTGCGGGATCCTTTTCCCATTATTTACCCGGTGTACATACATTTTCGCACCGCAATCAGCACAATACATCAGCCCTGTCAATGGATGTGCTTCTCCCCATCCATCCGGATATCT
>CAMBLS010000272.1 GCA_945868485.1 uncultured Lachnospiraceae bacterium
AAAGTAATCACCCAATGGCTCAGAGGAATATTCTCCAAGGAAGATAGCGCCTGCATTTTTAATTTTTGTCATAATTTCATAAGGATTCTTTGTCAGAATTTCCAAATGCTCGGAAGCAATTTCATTTGCTGCATCTATAGCCTGTTCCATATTCTGAGCAACCAGAATATATCCATAATTTTCAAGAGATTTTTCAATAATCTCCCTACGTGAAAGCTGTTGTGTAAATAAAGTAACCTCTTCTGAAACCTTCTGTGCTAATTCTATGCTGGTAGTAATCAAAATTGCACTTGCCATTTCATCATGTTCTGCCTGGGACAAAAGATCCGCTGCAACATACCTGGGATTTGCCGTTTCATCTGCAAGCACAAGAATTTCACTGGGACCTGCAATAGAATCAATGCTCACATATCCAAAGCAGGCTTTCTTTGCAAGAGCCACAAAAATATTGCCGGGACCGGTAATTTTATCCACTCTGGGAATACTCTTAGTACCAAATGCCATAGCTGCAATTGCCTGTGCACCGCCTGCTTTATAAATTTCATTTACACCGGCAATATCTGCAGCAACCAGTGTACCAGGATTAACCTTTCCATCAATGCCCGGAGGAGTCGTCATAATAATTCTTGAAACTCCTGCCACTCTTGCTGGAAGCACATTCATGAGCACACTGGAAGGATATGCTGCTTTTCCACCTGGTACATAAACTCCTGAAATCTCAATAGGGGTAATCTTTTGACCTAAAATTGTTCCATCTGCTTCCAGTGCAATCCAGCTGTTGTGCAGTTGTTTTTGATGAAATCTGGTAATATTGGCTGCAGATTTTTTCATAACCTCAACCAGTGCAGGGTCAACCTTTTCATAGGCTTCTTTTATTTCTTCCTCTGTTACCCGAATATTTTCTTCCGTTATTATACATTTATCAAATCGACTAGTATAGTCAAATAGTGCTTCGTCCCCTCGCTCCCTAATCTGGGAAATAATTTCATTTACTGTCTGTTCATACTGTCCATAGCTGTTAGGACTTCTCTTTAAAAGATTTTCCAGCAGGTTATTTCTTGTTTGATTATTTAATTCTACAATACGCATGTGTTTCATGCTCCTTCCTTAACACAGTTCCTTCAACTGAGAAATCAATGTTCTGATTCTCTCTGTTTCCATCTGCATACTGACCTGATTGACAATCATCCTTGCAGACAAAGGACAGATTTCTTCCAATACCTCAAGACCATTCTCCTTTAGAGTAGAACCGGTCTCAACAATATCTACAATTACATCTGACAGTCCTACAATCGGGCCTAACTCAACTGAACCATTCAGTTTAATAATGTCTACTGTCTGATGCTTCTTATTATAGAAATAATCCTTTGCAATAATAGGGTATTTACTTGCCACACGAATTCTTTCATGATGAAGCAAAAGTTCCTTTGCTGATGCCGGACCACATACGCACATACGACACTTTCCAAAGCCAAGATCCAAGACCTCATAAACTCTTCTGTTCTCTTCTAAGATGGTGTCTTTTCCAACTACACCAATATCTGCCGCACCATACTCTACATAGGTGGGCACATCGGGACCTTTCGCCAGAAAAAATTTCAGTTTCTTTTCTTCATTAACGAAAATCAACTTTCTGGAATTTTTGTCCTTCATTTCTTCACAGGTAATACCTATTTGCTCCAAAAGTTCCAATGTTTTATTGGCAAGTCTGCCCTTTCCAAGGGCAAAGGTTAAATATCTGTCCTCACTCATTTTATTATACTTTTAAACCTTTCCTTTATCTTTCCGGGATTAAAGCCACTTTCTTTCCGTTTTTTCTAAGCCCTTTTGCTTCTAAAAGACGACTTTCATAATTTTCTGCATTATATTTTAAACAAATGATCTCATCTATCCCATCAAAATCTATTTTTTGACGCTCCAATGCAGACATCAGATCATCAACCACTACTACAAATCCGATTGCCGGTGCTTCCTTACCAAAGTACCCCAACAAATGATCATACCTTCCTCCCTTTGCAATAGGCTCACCTACACCGTACGTATAAACCTTAAAGATCACTCCAGTATAATAATTATACTTACTAAGCATACCTAGATCAAAAGAAACATACTTTTCAACACCATATCGACAAAGCACCTGATAAAGCTTCTGAAGGCGTTCAATGGCATTCAATGAACGAGTATTGCACACGAGTCCTCCGGCTTCCTTAAGAACTTCAACGGAGCCAAAATAGTCAGTCACCTTAAGAAGCATATTACAGTAGGTATCGGCAACCCCCTTCCCTGCAAGCAGTTCTTCTGCACCAAATATATTTTTGCCGGATATAAATTCTCGAAGTTCATTTTCCGTTTGTTCATCTAACCCAGCTTGTGCACAAATTCCTTTAAAATATTCCACTTCACCGATGCTCACCTGAAAATCCCTTAAGCCTGTGGCGAGCAGGGCTTCAACTACCATTGCAATTAATTCCGCATCAGCTTCTACACTGCCATCATTAATCAGCTCTGCTCCCATCTGGGTCACTTCCTTCAGTTTTCCCTGCAGGTTACTGGTATTTGTAAAGGTATTTCCCAAATAGCAAAAGCGAATGGGAATATTTTCGTCCATAAAGTATTTTGCTGCACATCTTGCCATGGAAGGTGTAAAGTCTGGACGAAGAACTAATGTATTTCCTTCTTTATCAAAAAATTTGTACAGCTCCTTGGAAGGCGTGGTTCCGATTTCTTTCGAAAAGACATCAAAAAATTCAAATGTAGGTGTCTGGATATCCTGATAACCATACAAATTCAACTGTTGATGTATTACATCTTCCACTGTCAGCTTTCTAGCATATTCTTTTCCGTAAATATCTCTTACACCTTCTGGTGTATGTACTAATTGTTTATTCATAATTTGCTCCCAATACTTTAATAATTTAAAGTGTTAATTCGCTACCACATTAGCAAATGAAACTATGGGTAGTATACAAGATACGAAATATTTTGTCAAATGCTTTCACGTTCATTGAGGTCCTTATTCAACATATCAAGATAAGGAACAAAAACACCATGCTTTTTAGGCAAAATATATTCAGGATTTAACTCTTCATAAAGAAAACTTTTTCTTCCACCATTTAATGCTCTTTCCCAAAAAAACTTAAATATTTCAAAGGGAAGATAATAAAACTCATCACGATGAGAAAAATAAATCAGAAAAAAGGCTACACCACCCTGTTTCTCAAATTGTTCCATAAACGTCACCTGATGTTCATGAATGTTTTGAAGGGAAAACCTGTCTGCTGAGCACTCCTTGGCATCAAAACAGACCGGAATTCCCTGA
>CAMBLS010000273.1 GCA_945868485.1 uncultured Lachnospiraceae bacterium
TACCGCAAGGTAAGACGGATGGGGAGTTTTTGCATATACCAGCTAATGCAGATAATTTTTATAATATAAGACTAAATTGTGAGGCTAGCGCCAATCGCCAAAACTTATGTTATAGAGCAAACACAAAATTTAACCAAAGCCTTTATTATTTCTATTTTCCTCAAAGTACTCTGAATGTCAGCATCTTGTCCAATCCTACCTCTTCAATACAGCAAGACACACCACCTCGCAGAGTAGCTTCTAGATGATAAAACAGCATGCATCTGTTGATATGCTCTAATAATAATTTAGACCGTCGCTGATAACCGTATTCTTTCAAAAGCGTTCGAAGCTTTAAGCGGACATAATCCTTCTCCGTACTGTACAAAATACGTAGACGAATATTTTTGAAAAACAAATCCAAATTTGAAAAGTCACTCACATAACTTTCTTCGTCAAAAGAACTTTTTGTATCTGCGGTATCCTTCTGTATTGCTGGAAATTCTTTGTCCAAAATTGGTTTTTCATAAAAGTAATTAAGCCAATACCTGACATCCAAAATAAATTTTTTCTGATTCCGACGATATTCCGGATAGAGAAAAACCTTTTCCCCATCCCAAATAGAATCAATCAAGTGACTTTCATCTCTGCAATTCAACTCCATAGCGCTGATGATTACAGCAACATCTAATGCGTTATAAAATAATTCTCGCATTATCTGTCTCCCTTTACTCCATTGCACTGTCTGCAAAGAATCTGTAAGTTTTCTGCAACACTCTTTCCGCCAGCATTCATAGGGATAATGTGGTCAACCTGGAAATATACCTTTGAATGATTTTTTTTACCACATTCTGCACAGCAGTAAAATCCATCTGCATCCTTTGCATTCTCAAAGGCCTTTGCACGAAGAGTTTTTTCCAATTCAGGGTTATGCTTTCTAATCTCGTAAAGAGGAAGGTCTTCCAATGCTCTTGTTCCAGGCTTCACATTACCGTCTTCATCAAAAATATCTTTAGAGTGTGATATCTTCATCAATTCAATATCAAGCTGGCGTAAGAAATAAAGCTTTCTTCCAAAGAAAAGACGGAGCATATTATCATCGTTGGAATCCCATATAGAATCAACATATTCTGTCTTTTTTCTCTGCCCCATATCTTCGTTCCAAATATACTGGGCAATTTTCCCTACATCCAGCTTACTGCGGTCTACATCGGCAAACGTATAAAATTGAGGAGCAGTTTCATACTGTGCATAATACTTGAGAATATTTCGCACATCTCTTTCTTCATATGGTGGAACCATTTCGCCACAGAAGAAAGTGTCTCTGCATTGTGCTTCCATCTCCGCAAGCTGAGATTCGGTCAGATACTCTTCCGAAATTGCAAAGCTATCAAATAAGGCCGGGAGTGCTTCCATCAAATCTTGATAAGCAGCCTGTGTACTGTCATAGACCATAACCTGATAAGCATGGTCCATGCCGCTTTCTTCAAGATAGGTAAACGCATACATTCCTACCGGTATTCTCTGCTCAAACGGCACCTTCTCCAATGCTGACGTATCAACAGAATCATCCAGAATAGAGGCAAACTCTTCTATCTTAGAAATCGCAATCATGCGCAGTTCTCGTTTTATACGCTCCGGATCATTATCCCGGAAATCATTATTTCCATCAAACAGACTTTCCGGATTTACCCAGGCAATATGCTCATTCCAGTGATCAACAAACGAAACAATATATGCGCTGGCTGTACCCCCTGCTTCCGGTCCTCGCAGAGCACGACCTACCATTTGAGTCATCAGAATAGAAGATACTGTAGGTCTTGCAAGGAAAACTGTTTTTGTCTGTGGTAAGTCAATTCCTTCTGTCAAAATATTTACGTTTATAAGCACCTGCAATTCACCATTGCGATACGCTTCGATATTTCTCTGATTATCTTCACGACTGATTGTTACACCGGTAATCGAGTCACGAATTGCGGAAACAATATAATCAGCTTTAATACCAGCCTTTCTGAAAAGAGCAGTTAGCTGAATTGCATGTACTACATTTACAGCAAACAAAATTGTTTGTCCATACTCATGACACTTATTTTTATATGTCTCCACAATCAACTGATTACGGGCAGCACTGTCTGCCATCTGAGAAGCTATCTCATCCGGTAATGCATCAAAGTTTTGGATACTATTCCATGCATCTGCTCCCATAGAGGCGCCGTATTCTTCGTCAGTATAATAGCTTTCAAAAATCGGTTTCGATAATATTTGACGCTTAATCAGTTCCTTCAAGCCAATCTGATAGGTAATACCAACATCACCATGAACTGTCTGCCCATTTTTTATACCATCTGTAAAAATCTTTGCCAACAGTCCTTGTTCGTTTTCAGATGTACGAAACGGCGTTGCAGTTAAGCCAATCATCTTCAAATTTGGTACTTGGGATTTCACATAATCAATAATTTTTCTATATGTCTTCGCAGTAGCGTGATGCGCTTCATCTACAATTAAAAAAAGTTCTTTTTCACCATGAATCCACTTCTCAAGCCTATCCATATTTCTTCCGAGACTGTCTTTGCTGACAATTAACAGATTGTCATCCGGACGAATATCAATGGTACGATCATGGGTGGAGGCACCGGAAACAATGCGGAAGCAGAACGATGAAACATGAGGAATAACCTCTGTGTAAGCAAATTTCTGAAAAGACTCTGCTGCCTGATCCAAAAGCATCTGACGGTGAGCGATCCATAAAATCTTCTTTTTCTTATCAATAGCATTTTTAAGTAACCACATAGATGCCGTATAGGTTTTGCCGCCACCTGTCGGAATCACTACCAGTGTACTAAACGCTGTCTCCTGATTCATTTTATCCAAGGCTTGCATGGCCATCTTTTGATGTTCATAGGGAGTTCTGGAATTTGTCCCCTTCTTTGGCAAAATATCACCATATGATTTCACTTCAATATAGTCTACTGTATTTCCCATAATATTTACCCCTCTCTTCTGTATTTTCACTATAAATCATATTCTAATTATAGCAACGTTCTTGTAAAATGACAAATGATTATGTAATTACTTCATCTATCACACATTGTAAATTCAAGCTGCTTACATGATACCAAAACACAAAATGTAAGCAACTATCCTTACAAGCGTATTTTTCAATTATACGCGTTAATCTTATGTATGCATCAACCAATTGCTTGTTTTAACATCCTAAAAAATCAGACTCAGAGCCTTTGGGCAAAAAACCGTTGCGCTAAATAGCACAACGGTTAATTATTAATACTCAATTTTGCTCCAGCAGATAGATATCGCTGATTTCCTTTACTG
>CAMBLS010000274.1 GCA_945868485.1 uncultured Lachnospiraceae bacterium
CCTTGCAGATTGCAAGGAGCATTTCGCCTGCGTCTGCCTTTTCGGTGTAGGTCATACCTTTTAGGGTCATCGGGCAGAACTTATCCTCGCCCTGCGGCTTGTGCTGCTCGGCAAGAGCTGCATCATTTTCATAGCCTGCAATGCGTTCCTCATACTCCTTAATGGTCTGGGGATAATATTTCAGCACTCTGTCCTCAAGGTCGTAATGCTCGGAAAGATAACTCTGCTTTAACACTCGGAGCTTGGATACCTGTATATCCAAATCCATCTTTTCCTTAAAACGGGCATCGCCTGTGGCAAGCATTTTAACCTCCGCAAAGGACAGGGCAACCTCGTCCACATCTTCGGCAGAGCGTACAGGGCTTTTGCTCGTCATTATCTGGCTGATAAATTTCTGCTTGCTCTCCACCAACTGATAGAGGTAGGCATCAAAAGTCTGCTCGGTCACATAGCGGTAAACCTCCACCTCTGGAAACATATTACCCTGCCTTTCGATACGCCCCTGCCTTTGTTCAAGGTCGGAAGGACGGTCGAGTAGGTCAGCGGTATTACTACCGCTTTCCCCTCTAAGAACCGTGCGTGAGAGTTTCCCCTCACACGGCTTAAGCACTTATAAGCCCTGCGTTAGCAGAACCAGTTCATCAACATTTTTTGAGTAATGAATTTCTCTGTGGCAATCAGCATGTAATAAGACATTCTTTTCTTTAAAATCTGCTCCCACTTCCGTATGGATTCGGAATCCCCGTTCCACTGTGATAGGTTCACCACAATGCGGACAAATGCCTTTCTGCATTTTGTACAGTGCATTTAATTTCTTCCTTCCATTGATTTCCCGAAGCATTCTCTTTGTGTCTCTGTCCTCAAAATATTCTGTGAAACGCTCGTTAAATGGTGTCGCTTCTGATTTTGTTTTCAGCCACCTTACTATTTTAGTATCAGTAGCATATATCAGATGTAATTCAAATAAGTCTGCCATATTTACACTGAATGTCCAGTTCCTTGTGCCGACTCTCCTGAAATATTTCTTTGCTATCCATTTGTGGCTTTTCTTCGGATGCCTACGTTTACACCATCTCCACAGACATCTCCATACATCGAAATCAAACCTGTCAAACGCCTGCGAGGAGACATTATACTTTTGGAAATTTACCCATCCTCTGATGACCGGATTTAACTTTCTTATCAAATCTTCCTGCTTCATAGATGGATTTTGCTTTATAATCCCCCGTATCTTATTCACAATGGCTTTATAGTTCTTTTTGGATGGTTTTGTAAGAAGCTTGTCTTTATACCACCGTATATTACATCCGAGAAAATCAAAACCATCTTCGATATGGGTAATCACTGTCTTTTCTTCTGACAGTTCCAATCCTCTCTCTGATAAAAATTCCCGGATAATCGGGAGAACACCTGCTTCCAAAAGCTCTCTGCTTTCGCCTGTGACGATGAAATCGTCAGCATAACGTATAAAGTTCACTTTTGGAAAATATGCTTTTCCATCCCTTTTAGTTTTGTGGTATTTCTTCCTAATCTGGACTTCCAGACCATCCAACACCATGTTGCAGATAGTTGGTGAGATAGCCGAACCCTGTGGGCTGCCGAGGTCTGTTGGAAATAATCTTCCGGTCTCGACATACCCGCTTTTTAACCATTTTCGCAGAATATCTCTGTCCATTGGTATATGGTTCAGTATCCATTTGTGACTGATGTTATCAAAACAGCCTTTAATGTCTCCTTCCAGCACCCATTTAGGGGATTTTGCTTTATTCAGACAGGTAAAGCACTGTTCGATTGCATCCTGTACACATCTCTTTGCTCTAAATCCATAGGAGTTAGGGTCAGCAGTGATTTCCGCAATCGGTTCCAGTGCATATTTGTACAATGTCTGCATCGCTCTATCCTTCATACATGGGATACTGAGCGGCCTCATTTTTCCGTTCTTTTTCGGGATATATACCCTCTTTAACGGTAATGGTTTATAGCCTCTGCGTTTTAAGCTGAGAATTGCTTCATATTTCAGTTTGGGAGTAGACCATAAGATTTTGTCTACACCTGCTGTCTTTTTGCCTTTATTACTCGTTACTCTTTTTACAGCTAAAGCACGTCCGTAGAAAGAGTGTGTAAGCAGCCATTGCAAAGACTTTACTTTGCCGGTTCTGCCCTGTTGATGAGCCTTTACGATACGCATTTGCAGTTTTTTAACGTATGCATTCGCTTTGTTCCAGTCGATGCTGTCCCATGCCTTAGCAACGTCAGAAGTCGCACACATTTTCATGTTCATTTGCCTTACTCCTTTCAAAAATTCTATAAACTCTCTCGTAATTAAGCACCATGCGGAATTCTGCTCCCCTTTCGGGTGGGGCAAATTTTGAACCCCTATCCGTCCTCATTACAAGGTCGGCATTCGCTTCCTCCGCAATCCTTTACCCGCATTCCCAACGGCTTCCCTTACGGTCCACTTGCCTTTGCAGGCGAGAATACGGGATTGACACGTTCCACTTAATCAACAATTATTGATAGTTTAGGTTCCACCTCTACTCCGGCAGTCTTATGTCCGTGTATTCCTATCGTGGAGAGGAATATCCAACTGCACACCTTTTGGTTCAAGCCTGTCAGCTACTTTGGCTTGTTCAGCCTTAACGAAGCTTACGGTGATTCAGTTAATTAACCATGCTATCAGAAAGCCTGCACCCTAACCGCCTTGTAGCTGGCAGTTTTGCTTCTCCCTCACGGGATTTGCTCCAAATAGGGTTCCATTTATATCCGCTTCCGAACAATGCCATTACTGGCAAAGCCGGGGATATTGGCTTCATCCAACGGAATGGATGGTTTGGTCGGAATTACCGCCAAACAGTTAAATTAAGCGACTTCGTGTCGCACCCACATGTAACTGTCGAAGGTCCCTTCCGTCACATACCGATAGATATGCACTTTCTTGTTCATATTGCCCTGACGGATGATACGCCCTTCCCTTTGTTCCAGGTCAGAAGGCTTCCAGCCCACATCCAGATGATGCAGGGCAATCAAACGATCCTGCACATTTGTTCCGGCACCCATTTTAGCGGTGGAACCCAGCAAAAAGCGAACCTGTCCGGATTTTACTTTACTGAACAATTCCGTTTTCTTGACTTCCGTGTTTGCATCATGAATAAAGGCAATCTCTGCTTCCGGTACTCCTTTTGCCATGAGTTTCTTTTTCAGATCGTCATAAACATTAAAGGTTCCATCAGATCGGAAGAGCGTCGTGTAGGGAAAGAG
>CAMBLS010000275.1 GCA_945868485.1 uncultured Lachnospiraceae bacterium
CCAGATTGTTGTTCATCAGCGAAATCTGAAAGTATGTAATCACATTGACAATCAACAGCGAAAACATTTGGGACAAAAATACATCCACCGTCTTCAGATAACCAATCTTCAGTCCACCATAAGTATTGGTGAAGAAAAATAACAAAATAAAATAAATTCCAATAATTAAAAGATGTCCATTTTGATAAAACTTCAAACCTCTGTTAAAGTTATTAACAATAGGATAGTAGTAATCCAGCCAGATATATGCATAAACAGCTGTCTGCACCATCAATCCGACAAAGCTGAGCCACAGCACGCAAACTCTTTTCATAGTTTCTAAACGTTTCACTTTAACCTCCACGTTTCCCTAAAGTCTTCTGAGCGTTGCCCTGATTGCCCAAAAAAACAGGTTATAGCAACTGCAGGGCAGGGAAAGCTTTTCTTCTTTTCGATATAAATTCCAAATCCTTCTGATTGCCTCCAATTTGTTGGAGGATAAAGATTTTGCAGGTCTTCTGTAAATGGCAAGCACTTCATCAAGCCCATAGGCATTGATACCAGTTTTTAAAATTTTCCACCAGGTGGCAGTATCCTCACTTTTGACCTCGGGCATACGAATTAAATCCCTTCCGGTCTTTTCCATATCCAAAAGAACCGTTGTGGTAAAAATAATCGTCCTGGAAAGCGCCTTCCTGTAAGTAAGAACCTCTGGCACATGTACAATTCTGCCTGTACCTTTGGCATCTTCATCCCCAAATTCATAAGCAGTAAACACAAATGCCGCCTGCTTCTTCTGCATGAACAGCAGTTCCTTCTCCAGCTTGTCCTGCATCCAGATATCATCTGCATCCAAAAAAGCAATAAATCTACCCTGTGCATTGTCAAGTCCGGTATTTCTTGCCCTTGCTGCACCTTCATTCACGGTTTTGGCAATCAGCCGGATTCTTCCATCCCCTTTTGCCATACACTCTTCTATCTTCTGCCTGCTGTCATCCTTTGAGCAATCATCCACAAGAATCAGTTCCCAATTCTGATAAGTCTGGGCACATACCATGGCTATGGTTTCTTCTATATATGCACCAGCATTGTACACCGGCACGATAATACTGATAAGCGTATCCCGCTGCGTCATTTAAATTTCCTCTTTTACAAGATAGATTGGTCTTTTTTTCACTTCCATATACGTTTTAGCAAGATATTGTCCCACAATACCAAGGCAAAAAAGCTGAACCCCACTGATCATCGAAATAATACATACCAACGATGGCCATCCTGAAGTAGGATCACCAAACATTGCCTTTCTCACAATGGTAAAAATAATCAGTGCAAAGGAACCAAGACAGAAAAGTACACCCATTACGGAAGCAAATGCAAGAGGTACCGTGGAAAAAGCTGTGATTCCATCAATTGAGTAAAGGAACAATTTCCAAAAAGACCACTTAGTCTCTCCCTTTTTTCTTTCAATATTGTCAAACTCCAGCCACTTAGTATCAAATCCAACCCATCCAAAAATGCCTTTACTGAAACGGTTATATTCTGGCATAGAAAGAATCGCATCCACTACCTTCCGGGTCATCAGGCGGTAATCTCTTGCCCCATCCATAATTTCGGTTCTGGAAATCTTACGCATCAACCGATAAAACACCCTGGCAAAAAAAGATCTGATAGGTGGTTCTCCCTTACGGTCAACCCTCCTTGTAGCCACGGAATCATAGCCCTTATCGAGATATCCATACATTTCCGGCAAGAGTGCAGGTGGATCCTGCAAATCTGCATCCATAAATACCACATAATCTCCATTAGATTTTTCAAGACCAGCATAAATTGCAGCCTCTTTTCCAAAGTTTCTGGAAAAGGAAAGAAGATGCACTCTCTCATCTGCTTCAATCAGTTTTTTTACTTCCGAAACTGTGTTGTCCCTTGAACCATCATCAATATACCACAGCTCCAGTTCAACACCATTCTCCCTGAAAAAAGCTTCATTTTTCATAAATTCCTGATAAAAATCAGCAATATTTTCCTCTTCGTTGTAGCAGGGTACAACCGCACTGAGCAATTTCATTGCAAACTACCTCTATTTTATATATTTTCATACTAACCACATATTATTTTATTATTTTATCACACAAAAATGAATATCACAACAAAAAGACTACCTGTTATCGGTAGTCTAATTCATATAAACAAAAATCTTAATATCAAACTCCTTTTCCTTTTCCTCAATCAGAAGCTTTCCCTTATATTTTTTGACAATTCTTTTTACTTCTCTAAGTCCCAGTCCATGATATATTTTATCAGTTTTTCCGGTAAGGAAATCTCCTGCCTTATTCTTACTTCTTTTGCCCTCATAAGGATTTTTAATTCCAAACAGAAATGCTGTTTTGTCTGTTTTTACAATTAACTGTATCCGACGTTTTTCCCTGCTCAGTTCTTCCACCGCTTCCATTGCATTATCAAACAGATTTCCAATCAAAATGTTTAAATCAAAATCTCCAATCACGATTTCATCTGCAATTTCTATGGTTTTTTCCACTTGTATCTGCAACCTCTTTGCGCTTTCCAGTTTATAGTTAAGAATAGAATCTAACGCAATATTGCCTGTATGAATTATCTCTTCCTTCTTTTTAAGCTCGCTAACCCTATCTCTATAGTATTCCATCAGAATATCATACTGCTTATTTTCCAAATAGCTCATCTCCAGAATATAAGCATTCGCCATATCATGACGCATTCTCCGCAATCTCATCCATTGCTTTTCCATATCTGCATAGCTGATTCTAAAATATTCATTCTCCTGCTTCAAAAACTCATTTTCTGCATTGCTCTTGGTATTTTTATTTCTCATGTGGATTTGTCGCCACGCCATTAAAACAATTATCTCAATCAGCACAAAAAAAGCAAAAATTTCTACGTTCATTTTTCTTTCATCATCTGTATCATATCAGCATATAGCTTATTATTTTATCTTAAGTCTATAAATAACCTATTGTGCAAAACAAACAGAACTTTTGTCCCTTCATCTTTGCCTGAAATGATTAAGCAGACAGACAAAAGGCAGGGGAATACCCTGCCTCCAAAAAGAAATGTATGTTCATTATAGAGTGTTCTCTATAACACAATTATAATTATAGCCAATTTTTTACTAAAATTTTTTCGATGTAATAAATAGCATTTCTACATGTAATATTTAGCATCTTGTTATGAGCTGAGCCATGTGAAAATCACATACTGCCTTTCTTCTGCACCTGCTTACAGACAGCATGTCTCCATT
>CAMBLS010000276.1 GCA_945868485.1 uncultured Lachnospiraceae bacterium
GGAAAATTCATTGGAAGGACTAGAAAAGTAGAAACTGTGGCCGATTGTAACAGATTTTTTTCACGGAACAGGTTTTTAAATAAAAACATATCGGTTGCAATTATTTTGGACATGTTAGGTCATCGCCGAACAACAGGGAAAATAAGAAGGAGTAAAGTATAGTGGACATGTGAAGATTCTGGAAAAAGAAAACAGTAGTGATGTATATTCTGAGCGTCATGATACTATTCCTTCATATTTCGGCTTTTATGAATATAATTTCTCGGAATCTCAATGAATGAGATTCCAACCGAAAATTGACAACTGAATATCGTGCAGGAAAAGAAATTTGCGAGAAATGGACATAAACATTGGACATAGAGGATACTATGCCTTGAAAAATTTTATGGAGTCGTTTAAGATAACATTATTAAGAGGCCAATCTTAATAATGAATCTTGAAATGCCTCGACTGACGGCATTTCCCAGGCATCAAGATGTTGTAGCATCATGATGCCGTAGAGGCGGCAGTACCACATCTTCGTAGAGCGGTGCCTGCCGTCTTCTAATTTATAGTCTTCTTTCTCACGTTTGTTAGAACGTTCCACGGAAGTTCTTCCGTCATATTCCTTTTCCCATGCTTTACTGTCTCTTGGCGGTATGTTAAATAACCTTGGATTGTCATCGGTAAAGATATGTACGGTTCTGCCGTATTTCGCCGGTGAACAGGGATGCTCGCAGAAACAGCCACGTTTCCGGTCTGCTTTTGGGCACCGATATTTTGTTCTGTGTTTGGCAGCCTCATATCCATCTTTATGCATACGTAAGCCCAACTTACAGATAGGAACCCCATCCTTATCAATGGTGAAATCATCCTTATAGGTAAAATGTCCGGTATGTCCGGGATTGAGGTCAATAAAGGGTGTGATATTTTCCCGTCTGCAGTATTCATAGACAGGGTAAGCATCATGGGCCGAGTCCAGAAGGAGTTTCTCAATACGGAATTCCGGAAGGTATGCTTTCATGGTGAAAAAGGAATGGAGAAAAGAAAGCATGTCATGCCGGGAAGCCCTTTCTAAAAGAGGAAATACAGGAAGATCATTGTAGGAATCGGAAGCCACATACATGTAGAGGTGGTAACCGAAAAAATAACATTCCCGGTGAGAGTCCCATCCCCAGTTACAGTCCGGCTGAGAATAATGGCGTCTACAGTTGCAGGAAGAGCAGCCTTTATCCTTACAATCGCAGATCCGCTTTTTGCGTTGCTGTGCGGCAGTACGGACAGGGGTTCCATCTCCGGCAAGGGCCAGATGGTCGGGATCGATCAGTCCCTTGCGAACAGAAAGATCCAGGAACTGTTGCTTATAGAGACGGAAAACAAGAAAAAACGGATTTTCCGGTTTCAGCTGCCAGCGTTCCAGCAGAGGAAGAAGTTTGGAAGCAACGCTGGAAGAGTCACAGGGAGTCTTATCGCCTTTCTTTTTCCCCTTGGGAGGTTTCATTTTAGGGAAACGGTCTTTCGGGGAAAGGTTGTTGGAATCATCCTGCCAGATACGGGAAAAGAAATCATAAAAAGTCCCGACACCGGGAGTATCCCCGAAAGGGAATCCGCTGAGGATGGCATAAAGAGGAGTTTCCCTGAGCATGCGGCACCAGACAGTGATGGAAGTTACTTTCAGCTTTAAAGCAAGCAGGTAGGAGCGCAGCATACAGGATGGGAGCCGTGGTTGAGGTCCGAAAACAGAGTAGCATTCCTGCATCAGAGAATCCGTCTGGGAAAGATCAAGATACCAGAACTGCACGATATAATCCCAGGTGCTTTTGGAAAGCACAAAAGGGTCAGGATAGAACTTAAGGAAATCGGATACAAAAGTATCCTGATAGGCGGCATGTCCGCCGGTGTTACAAGGTAACATAAAAATCGCCTCCAGTCGATTGAAATAAAATATAATCAATCGGCTTCGCCGCAAATTTTGAGCGATTTGTCAAGTGTTTTTTGAAAAAAAGTGGGTGATTTTTTGAGATAGGGGTCTGAATGCCTTATAAAATCAGGGCTGAAGATTCCGAGAAGTTATGAATTATGATAGGAGGTACAGTCGGCTTAATTAATGAAAGCTTTTCTACGTTATAAAAAAACGATTGTCAGAGCGGTTGTACTGGCTTTCTTTATGATATCGGGTGCTTTGGTTTTTCAGGGATTATTCGAATGAAGAGATGCCGGAAAGATAAAAGGTAGATTCTTTTCACTTGTGGTTCCTTATTTAATTTGGAACACAGTATGAATGGTCTTAAACATCTTGATTACACATAGTTTCATTTCAAAATACTTTGTGGGAAGGCAAATTTATTTGGTTTCAATGCGGAATGTGCTAATGGGTATATTCCATTATGAAGGTTTACCTGCACTTTGGTTTGTTTTGACATTATTCTTTTTGCGCTTGCAGGCCGGTTATTCATCTTCTGATTTCCCGGAAGATGGTTGGAATCATCAGTAGCGTGGCTGTCACAGTACTGTACTTGCACAGTTTGGGATCTCTTTGCCGGAGTCGGTATTTTTCGATAGGACTTCCATAATCTATTATATGGTTGAAGCATTCATAGGAAAGTATTATTTCCTTGAGCTTCAGAAGAAAAGTACGGGGATGCAGCTTGTAGCTGCCGGCGTGGCGTGTGCGTTTGGAATTGCATGCTGATATGGTGTTGTGATAGAGTGGTTCCAGCTTCCAACGGCTGTACATATTGCCCTGCTTGGTGTGATGACAGTTTCATAGTGGAAACTGCTGGATCCATTGACAGAAAAGGTATAGAGTATAAAGTTTATGAAAGATTCTTTTTTGGTGTATGTCATGCATGGGAAATTGGCATCAATCGTCACAAAATTAATTTATTTTGGATTGCCAAAGAGTGTCTACTATGCAATACCGAATTATCTGCTGACAGCTATATGTGTATTGATTTTGATGCATTTCTTTTGCTATATTATGAAATAATATGCCAAACATGTTTATCGGTTGGTTTCAGGCTCCAGGAATGGATAGAGTTAAGATAGTTATGGATAAGAAGGATGGCTGTTATGGGCTTATGTTTGTGTGAAAAGAATAATATTGTAGCGGGCATTGTCTTATATAATCCAGAACTTGTTCGGCTGCGTGATAATATCGAACATATTATCACGCAGGTGGACAAAGTGATTTTATTTGACAATGGGTCCCAAAATACTTGCGAGATAGAAATAACGATACAAAAGTTTGG